>CBKYSX010000069.1:0-10754 GCA_966690745.1 uncultured Ardenticatenales bacterium | reverse complement strand
CGGGTTAAACCGGGAACAGGCAATTGATCGGGCAAACTATCCGGGGGTGGTTCGTGGGGGCGAAGTTCTGTCAATAGGGCCCGCATTTCGACCAGTGCGGAGTGGCTTAATTCAACCAGACGGGCAGTACGCCGGTCGCCTTCGATAGGGTCTCGCCGCCAGGCAGGAGCAATAGATTGGGCAATCAAAGTGGAACTAAACACTAATTGGGCAACCGAATCGTGTAGTTCGCGTGCCAGCCGTTGCCGCTCTTGAAAAACGGCGAGTTGTTGCCCTTGTTCGGATAATTGGTGGCTTTGGCGGCGGTTGTCTATCGCGGTTGCCAATTGGGCGGCTGTTACCTGATACGGATGTAAATCGCTTTCAAGCCACATATGAGGCTGGGGGTGGCTCAATATCACCAAACCGATACGCAAGCCCCGCACCATCAGAGGAATAAGCACAAGGGAAGGGTGGTTTTCGGCTCTTTGCATAGCGCGAAGGCTTTCCGGTACGCGCGGGTCGGTTTCGATGTCGCTGATAGCCACGGTTTGCCCTGCATCTAGGGGCGGATCCAGCTCATCGGGGCTGAAACTATGTCGAATAAAGAGGCGTACAATTCCCTGTTGGGGGGTCCATAACCCACGCACCACCCGTCCAATACGGTTGCCCGCGTCATCAAATTCGTATAAGACAACGGTGCAATTGTGTTTCCCCCGCCCTGCAATCTGGCGCAGATAACTTTCAATCACCTCATCCACATCGCTGGCAGTACTGATGCGTTGCGTGGTTTCATAGAGAAGCCGCGTTTCTTCCAGCGTTTGTTGGGTGGTCGTAAATAATTGAGCGTGGTCAATCGCAATCGCTAACTGGTCAGCAATGATACTAAGAGCGGCAATATCTTCTGTGGTAAATGGCGTTACCCCGGCAACATCCAGTACTCCCAGCAGACGATCCCCCAGCAAAATTGGCGTTGCCATTTCTGCCCGTAACACTTCCGCCCCCGGCACCGGAACAAAATTGGGTTCCTGTTCCACATCATTAATAACCACCGGTTTTCCGCTCCGGGCGGCACGTCCTAATATCCCTTCAGTAACGGGTTGGCGGTAAATACCGGTGGTTTGGCGTTTCCAACGGCTGGCGCGGGCACGCTGTGCCAATGTGTTTGGCTCTTTGGGGTCTACCAGGAACAATGACACATGATCGTAACTGAGCCGTTCGTGTAATTCAGTAACCGTCGTATCAAACAAATCATCCAAATCCAAATGCGAAGCCAACCGTTGACCGATCCGCACCAGCGTGGTGACGCGGGCGGCACGCCGTTTTTCGGCTTCAAACAAACGGGCATTTTCAATTGCAATGGCGGCGTGGCGGGCATAGAGGGTCAGGGTTTCAATATCTTTATCATTAAATCGGCGGGGTGGATTCGCGCCGATACCAAAAAAGCCAATCATCTTATCCCGCCAGAAGATGGGAAGTCCGATGACGGCATCTTCTTGCATCGCGGCACGCATAGGGTTGCTGACATCGCCATAACGATTGAGCACCACCGGCTTTTCGGTTTGATACACCGTTCCCGCCAACCCGGTTCCCTTTACCATTTCCGCGCCCATCTCCTCCGGGGGCATTCCAATCATCGCCTCGGTACGCACTACATTGCGAACCTCATCTACCAGCCCAATCGTGCCCCGGTCTGCTTGAAGCAAATCGCAGGCATGGTGGACAATACGGGTGAGCAAGGGCTGAAGCTCCAATTCTTCACTGATGGATTCAATAATGAAGCGGAGACTTTCCTGTTGGCGTAGCAGGGTGGTGTCGGACAGTTCAATGGACATAGTTGGTATTGTAACAAAAAGTGGGGCGGCAATGGAAGGGGTAAATCAAAAAAGGAGCGCACATTAGCGTACGCTCCCTTATTGGATATGCTGTTAAATTTTATTTTGTGACCAGCACAGGGCAATGGGCAGACCCAATGACCCGTTCACTGACGCTCCCTAACAACAATCCCTGTAACACACCCATCCCCCTTGTCCCCATTACAATCAAATCGGCATGGCGAACATCAGCGGCTTGAATGATGGCTTCAGGGGGAGGTCCTTCCAAAATGTTCTTTTCGATTTGGGTGACCCCTGCTTCGCGTAATTGGGTTTCGGCTCTTTCCAGCATCCCTTCGCCATACGCGAGGCGCGGTTCGAGAGAAACCGCAATCGGGAAATCAGGCGTACCCACCCACGCAGGAACGGGATCAAACGCATAAACCAGCGTAATTTGAGCATTGTTGTTCAATGCGAGTTTGGCGGCATAGTCAAGGGCATGATCGGCTTGATCGGAGCCGTCATATGCCACGATAATATTCTTGAACATGATTCCCTCTCCTTTGTGGGATGTTTTGTGGTACTACTGAAAGCATATCAAGGAATGGGTGTGGCTGTATCTGCCGGTGAGGGAGAATCCTGCCTAGCCATGTGGAGAGGATTGGGGCTTAGACTGACTGATATAGAATACGTTATTTTGATGCAGGGTGGGCTTTCCACAACGTAAATTTCAGGCTAATTCGATTCCTTCTTCGCGATAGCGCACGGAAAGATGTTTGATAAATTCATGCTTAAGATTAAATTGCTCTACAAATGAGTGACAACGCAGATAAACCGTGAAAGTTAGGGTACCCTGTGCCATATCATGAAAACGCAATATGGTTTTACTGTCCTGGGGATTAACCTGGCTGGCGATTTCTAAAGTGACTTTCTCTATCTGGCTTATATTGCTATCCGCCGCGACTGAAAAAGTCATTGGGATAATGAGCTCCCGGTTGGGTAATTCATAGTTTGTAATCTCTGCTTTGGAAATCTCAGCATTTGGCACGGATACGAGGTTATTTGTTAGGGTACGAATATAGGTATCAGTCCAACGCACATCGGTAATATATCCCTCTGTTCCGCCGCTTAACTTAACATAATGACCGGGACGTACCCGCTCGGTAAGTATAAGCTGGATGCCTGCAAACAAATTTGAGAGCGGATTTTGGAGTGCTAGGGAGAGACCAAGACTACTACCAATGACAAAAGAGAGGAGGGGTGTAAGGTCCGCCCCTGTGAAACTCAAAAGGGTCAGAATAAAAATAATTGCCCCGATGATTTTGATTAGATTGTTGACTAGGGTAATCGTAGGGCGTTTTTGGCGTGTAGCATCTTGTTCGACCCAACCCATGAGGATTCTTACCACAACGGTGATAATGCTATAGGTGGCTCCTGCCGCAAGTGCTAATCTTAGAAAGCCATATACGATAGTGGTTGGCTCAATTAAAGTAGTCAGATATCCTAAAGGAATTAAAAGTGCCAGCCACCAGAGAACTTGTCCTTGTAGGGCATGAATGATAATTTGCCCCAAACGCCACCCGGATTGCTCCAAACGAGTGGCAATCGCACGCACAATAACAAACTCTGCCATGATTCCTACTGCAATAGCAATAAGGATGAGAATTAG
The DNA here is from genome assembly GCA_966690745.1 of uncultured Ardenticatenales bacterium. Taxonomy (GTDB): domain Bacteria; phylum Chloroflexota; class Anaerolineae; order Ardenticatenales; family Ardenticatenaceae; genus CBKYSX01. The sequence goes on along the minus strand of CBKYSX010000069.1, from coordinate 7,292 downwards.
TGGTTGAGCAACAAAATTCAGAATTGGCATAAGTGAGGGTTAATTGGTGCGTTACTGTCGAGAACCGTAATTCTCATAAGTAATATGGATTTGGGAATTGGACTAGAAAAACTCATCGAGAAGTTGATAATAGTGAACACGTTTTGGGTCAGGTGCGTCAATACTTCCATACCCCTCTAAAAATGCTGATTGCAAAAATGGCTCCAGCTCCCTGAGCATCAGCGCAATATCCTGGTATTTGTCGGCAACTCCGGCTCTACTCCAATCAATAAGACCGCTGACCTCTAATGTTATCGGGTCAATCAGAATATTAGTAGGTGTAAAGTCCCCGTGCGTGATAACGATTTCCTCGTATTTAGGTTGATTTGTAAGTACCTCCGACCATATCACATCTATTGCCTTCCCTTGTCGCTCTTCATCGAAGTCTTCCGTATATACTCCCCCACTTTCAATCCGCTCCTCTGCCAGCTTTAGCCGTTGCGGCAAACGCATGTCAAAAGGGCAATTCACTATTGGCAGATTATGCAGATGTTTCAACGCTTCACCAGTGCGCTTTACAATTGTTAGGACGTTGTTGTGGTGCAGTAACTCGTTTAATGAAGTTCCCTTAAGCGCGGTTGTTAGTAAATACCACTTTTCTTGCCCTTCTCCAATGGCAACAACTTTAGGTGTGGGAAAACGCTGTGACATCCAGCCCAATCGTTCACTCTCCGCATGGAGTTCGTTCGCCCCTGTTTGAGTAGCAATTTTAAGATAATACAGGGGAATCTCTGCCTGCGCCACGCGCCAAACCTCAGCTCCCGATAACCCTTCCGTGATCGGGGTCAAGGTGTTACCGCGAAGGAAAGTTTGGAGAAAAGCGGGGAAATTTCTATTTTCCATGAGGGAACTCCCTTACCGGAGCATTACCAACCCCAGTCTTGGCACGCGGCTACTAGGCAATCCAGTTTCGGTTGCCAGTAGGGGGCGGAAGAACCGCGTATTGCGTTCTGAATGGGGTCAAATACCATCAACACCAACATCATTTTGTAATCTTCTTGTAAAGATTCCCATGAATATTCTGTTACACCGTAGGTTTGTAACGTATCCCAATAAAGTTCCAACAAGCGGTGTTCACGTTGATTTTCTTGCCTTTGATCTCGATTCCAGAAAGTTGCCATCATATATACAAGGTCATAAGGACCAAAATTAACGCTGGCATCCTGAAAATCTATGAGTAATGCAGGTGCAACTATACCGGGATGTGGTACTAAAAACTGAGTTAAATAACAATCGCCTTGCGTCAAAGTCATATGATGGCAGGTAGTAATACGCGGAGAAAGGTACTCCCAAAATGTAGGATACCGTTCTAGTATCACATTAATGAAATTTAGTGTTTTTTGACCTATATCCGCCCCAAAACGATTTGTAAACTCTGCTACTTTTTCCTGTCGCATCGCATAGTGGTTGTGGAAAAAGATTTCGTCCCGATACCACCATCGTACTTCCATTAATTCCGGTATTATTCCGATGAGAGGATGTTCCCACCATACCGCGTGAAATTGGGCAATGGTTTTTACCATCGCTTGCAAGGATTCTTCTGTAGGAATTCCATTGCCTATAAGTAATGCTTCACGGGTAAGCGGTTCGGTGTGTGTTTCCCTGTAATCTTGAAGTAACAACAGTGAATTCCCGTTGGTTTTATCATAGTTGGCAACCAAACAGGTGGGAATTAGACTTTCCAGAGATACATCACGCGCACTCTGATAAAAAGCAACCTCGTTTTTCCCCCAATGGTTTTTGTTTAGTTTCACTACTAACGCATCGGGCAGATTCGATTGTACATCGGGGCTGTATGTAACTTGCAAATGGGCAATACGACTGTTAAAAGCAAAATTTTCTTGAAGAGTAATGGTTTTTACTGCTCCGTCTTGCAAAATACCTTCGTCATATAAAATTTTTGTTAGGGTGTCGGGGGTAATGTTCTCAATTGAGAGGAGCATGTTTCTTTATGAATGGCTATGAGACGGGCGTGTGAACCGACGAAACCCCCATGCCGTTAATCCTATCAACAGTGTAAGAATAATGGCACTAAACCATAGCCATTTTGCTGTGGTTAGCAATGAGCTTATCTGTGCAACGGTTTCGGATTGGGTCGGATATTGGCTTAACATGGTTACAATTCCGATGTTTTCCGCCATATCAATGAGAAAAGCTGGTAATGGAAGCAGAGCAAGGCGATGAGCGGCAGGGCGGTGGGGAAAAGCACGGGGTAATACAGCGGTAAGCAAAGCACTAAAAAACAGAGTGTAGGCTATTGGGTAAATAACATCTAAGGTCATCTCAAGCGTGCTATAGAAAGCACGACCCTCTTCCCCATACGCCGCTACCATCTCAAATACTTGTGCCGGAGTGTATCCAAACAATAAATCAATGGGTCCGAATCCCCCTGAATAGGCTTTTAATTGTGCTTCAGCGGCGGGCAATATCACAGCCGGGAACAGAACATAGAAAAGCGTAAGAATGGCAAGTGGGCGGGCATGGGCAAGGGTTTGAAGGCGGGCGAACATCTGGATTGACTCCTCAAGTGTACTTTTAAGGTGAACAACGCCCTTGAAGTTTATAAGATTCCAAATCTGAATTGGCTTAGTTTAATATCTGTTGGTTAAGCGTCCCTTTCCAGCCATGCAATAACCTCCTCCGCATTTTTATCCGATGGGAAGACAGGATAAAAAACTTTCTCAATTTGTCCGTCTTTGACAATAAATGTTACCCGTTTGAGTAATATCATATCCCCTACTATAAAGGTAGGCAGACCAAGAGCATAGGTAAGTGTCAAAGCATGGTCACTTAGCAGGGGAAATGGTAAATGGAGTCGTGTTGCGGCTTCGTGTTGGTAGGCAGTATCCTGTGTGCTCAGTCCGAATACCCGTGCGGCAAGGGTTTGCAATTCTTGATGATGGTCACGGAACGAACAAGATTGAGGTGTACAACCCCGTGCTCCCGGAATTAAATCCCAGCCATCGGGTGGGTCATGCTCCGGCTCGCCGGTGCGCGGATAGGCATAGACAACGGTTCTTCCCTGTAATAATGCCAAATTTACGCTGGAGCCGTCGGTTGCCCGGAGGGATAGAAATGGGATTGTTGTATCGGATAGATGGTTACAAGCACCATCATCCTGGGGAATGGGAAGATCGGGGGGAAGTTGTAAGAGGTTGTCAGAGCGGGGCATACGGAAGGCGAAAAAAGAGGGTAGCGCATTGAATGCACCACCCTCTTTTACTGTTTATGCTATTGGTTCGGGATTTGTGGCAATCACAAATTTCCCATTTTTTCCTAAAGATACATGTTCGGGGCCCAACCCTTGCGGAAGCAATTTGGCTTCTTGCATCGCAACGTTAAAGGCTTTGTCATCTTCCAAGCCAAGGGCACGGAAAATAGGATTTTCGACCATGTCCTTCTGGGTTTCAGCCGTTTGTAACTTCGTGCGGATGATAGAGCGAATGAATGCCTTACGGTTCGGGATTAAGCGTAAAGCAGGCATCATGAAGTTTCCAAAGACTTCGTGAATCGTATCCAGGGTATCTTCCGGGAAGTATTTGAGGTTGATTTGCACCATTTTGAGGAAAATTGCGTGGTGGGCGACTTCATCAACCCCAATCACCCGGCAGATTTCTGCGGCTCCTACTTCTTTGCCCCGTGCTTTTTCTTCTGGGGTGAGTTTTTCGGGTAAGCCGTATTCTTCACGGATACGGAGACGCACGTTTTCGTAGTTGTAATAGGTAGCGCGTTCTTGCGCCATAGCATATACAGCAACGCCAAGAGGGGTGTCTAGCCCTTTATGGTTTTTGGGGTCCCAACGATGGTCTGTAACTTTTTTGAGGTAATCGTGAACTTGCTCTGGCGTACGAACACGAGAATGAATCAAGAATAGTTCCCACCCAACTCCGTGCTTCATTTCTTCTGCACCCCATTGCAACTGGAGATTGCGACGGGTACGATCATTGCGGAACATCTCTAATCCCGCTAATACGTAATCGCCAATATACTCCTCTACGCCAAGGAAGCCTTCTACAATGTTAATCGTATCTTCGCTCAGTCTGTCGCCGTATTCTCGCATTTCATCAAGTGGCAAATCGTGCCAGGGGGACCAACGGCGGTATTTCATGGCTCGCCCGAAATATTCGATAAAGGCTTCGAGAATTGCGTCATCTACCGCTTTCTGGCGGGCTTCCCGTGTCCACGGTCCGTCAATAATGTGCGGGTGACCGCCAAAAGCGGTATCATCCTGTGTCATTTACTACTTACTCCTAAAAAAGGCACGGTAGGCATTCAAAGGCTACCGTGCTTTGAGTGTTTTGAGGGTATGCAACTATTAAAAACCCCTGCGGGTACTGAATAGTTGCGGATACAATCGTAGCCAAAAAGTAGATAGAAGGAAATCCACCCTTTTGTGAACTTTCTCACTTTATGGTGAAATAGGCTTATGGTACATCGTTTTCTGCACTGGCTCCCTATCTTAGTGTTAGTAGGGTTTGCTGGATTTAGTATTCTCTACTGGCTTGACTTAAATGTGGTTCCGTACGGGCGTGATGCCGGGGGACACCTTGCAACATCGCTGGCGTATCGTCCCCTTCTTGAATCTCCTTCTGCTAAAACACTCTTTGAAGTGCTCTTGGTGAATGGCTATCGTCCGCCAATTCTCTATTTAAGTACGTTGCCTTTTTATGCGCTATTTGGAGCGAATTTTGATAGTGCCGGGTATGCAAATGTTGTGTGGTTAGTTCTAACAGTGTTGGGATGTTATGCACTCGGTCGGCACATAGCGGGACATTGGGTAGGTGTTTTGGGCGCAACTTTTTATTTGATGTTCCCCTTTGTGCATGGTGTGGCACGGCTTTTTTATTTTGAAACGGGATTGGCGGCGTTTGTTGTATGGAATATGGTGGCGTTATTAAAAAGCAACCAATGGACTCATAGAGGATGGTCTATTGTGTGGGGTGTAACATTGGGGCTGGGAATGTTGACCAAATGGACACTTCCGGCAACAGTGGGGTTGCCCATCTTGTATGTAATGTGGCAAGCATCGAAGGAAAGGGGTACATGGGATAAGGTAACTCTGTCGGTTTGGAATACAGGGCATTTTGTGTTGTCTATGGGTATCGGTGTAGTGGGTTCAATATTGTTTTTACTTCCGAATCATCAATCTTTGTCTTCGACTGTGGCAGGCTTTTGGCTTTATCCTCTTTTTGCCATTACGTGGGGGCTTACTCTGTTTATTGCAACGCGGTCTCCCGGTCGGTGGATCAATTTGGCAACGGGGGTATTTGTCGCATTAAGTGTGATGGCAATCTGGTATTATTTACAACCAGGGTTTGTGTTGAACTTTGTGGATGCGGCATATTTGACTGCGGAAGGGCGTGATGAGCCTTTAGACCTAAGTAATCCGCGTACCTATGTTTACTACTTACATTACTTGTTTACGCAGTTATTGGGACCATTTATGGCATTGATAATATTACCTTTAGTTTTGTTCCCCCTGTGGAGTGTCGTACGAAGACCGTATAGAACAGAGGAATTGGACAAGGATGGCATAGTGCTGTTGTGGCTGGGAATAATTGGAACCTATGGTGCTTTTACCGTTGCCAGCTATAACAGTGAGCGTTCCATGTTGGTATTGTTGGTTCCGTTGGCGGTGCTGGCGGGGGTGTCACTGTCTTTTCTGTTAAAGGGTTTAGTACTGAATAGATATGGTAAGCGGGTGGGTCGTGTTGTGTTTGTATTAGTCTTGGGTATTGGTCTGGTACAATGGGCGTTAATAACCCTCCCCTCTTTTACAACATTATGGGAATCTGCACCCTTTTGGGCGGCAAAGGGTGAGTTTCTTCAACACCCGATTGCCGGGGCGACAGATTCTCGTTATTGGATTGCCCCTGATGTTTTAGCGAGGATTACACCTACCGATGGTGAACCCACTTCTTTTGGTATGTTGGTAAATAGTGAGGGAATTCATCGGGGACCCTATCGTTATTTGATTGCGGCAAATGACTTCTCTGTTGAATTAATGCCCTTAACTGAACGTGATAATACATGGGGCGATGTTTTTGAAAATGAGTGGATTTTGGTAAAAAATGGGGTGAATTCAGATGTGGAAAGTGCAGGGCTGTTTTCAATAGATCAGATATTGAGTGGTAATAGTTATTTTGATTTGCTATACGAAAAAATTGCTGAGTATCCCTTGCCGGGAAACGAAACTGCGATGCTGTACTATCGGGATACCGGACCCGCTTTTCCTGCTACCGTACCGGAATGGCAACAAACAACCCTACCTATTGCTCAGGCGATTAATGCAGGTTGGTCTGAAACAGCGCAGTTGCTTTTGCCGGATGCCGATGTAGCAACATGGCTCGCCACCGAAACCATTACCGCCACCCACGTAGCATGGATTGAAGGGATTCCCCCTGACCCAACCGCTTCGCCACTCTTTGTGGTCGTAACCCCAAACCAGGACCCGCGCCCCGTCTTCGATCAGGTTTTCTACCCCGCAAGCACCTTACAAACCGAACGGGCAACGCTTGTAATTTATGGACAACCCCAAAGTCCTTTAGAGGTGATTCCCGTTCAAGCGGAATGGGAAACTTTTGCGCTTACTTCTTTACAGAGCTGGCAAAACGTAACAAAAGGTGATGTTCTACCTATAGAAGTAACGATAGCAGGGGAAATCCCGACAAATCACAATATCTCGCTACGTTTACTGAATGATTCAGGTGAAGTCGTCGGACAGGTGGATCGTCCGCTGACCGAAAAAATACGGGCGGGGATTCAGATACTTCCAAATCTCCCGCCCGCACAGTATGAAGTTGTGCTGTTGGTATACGATGTTACGACGTTTGCCCCGCTACGAACCTTAACAGAAACCGAAGATACTCTGCTGTTTACCATTGAGGTTCAGTAAGCTCTCTATCGCAAGAAGTAACTCGGGGCACGGCGTAAGTCCAGAACCGGGGCACTACCCGAAGTGGTAGGACGGGTTGTACCGGCAGGGGTTGTGATGCAATAATTGTCAAATCGTGCATCAACATCTGAAGAGCCAACCGCAGATGCGGAAATCCCGGTATATCGTGCGCCTGAATCATTGACATTTGTTGTCGTCAAATAGGTATCATTGATATAGAAATCTTGTTGACTTCCATTGGTTCTGATTTCCAGATGATTCACGCCGTTGCCCGGTTGAATGGCACCCGAGGCACCCTGCGTCACCAAAGACGGATTACCGTTGGCGGGCCAGTAAGAAATGGCGTATTCCTGAAAAT
>CBKYSX010000068.1:0-10794 GCA_966690745.1 uncultured Ardenticatenales bacterium | reverse complement strand
AATGGTGTTTCTGTTGGAGTAGGAGTCTGCGTACCGGTCGGTGATGGGGTCGCGGTGGGTAGCGGCGTAAAGGTCGCAGGAATACGGGTCAGCGTGGCGGTGGCTTGCGCCGCCTGTTGCGGCGAGGCAGAAGCAGGGCTACAGCCCGCCAGCCCCAGGACGATGATTACAATAAAAACGGGATTCCATTTCGGCATGGGTAGTTCAATTTCCCTGAATGGTTGCAACGCAGAAGGATTGTAGTTATACGGCAGGAAATTTACAGAAATGCAAAGTGGATGTAACAGATGACGTACACATCACGTTTCCCCGCTTTAAAGCACAGAGGGACGTTTCGTAGGGGCGGGTCACACCTTCATAGAAAGTATGGCACGGAACCTGTGACCCGCCCTGATTCCAACCATACCACCTTGGTTTTGCGCGTAGGGATGTATTGGTGCGACCACAGGGGCGGGTCACACATTGCATTTTGGACGTTCCGCCGAGGATGTGACCCGCCCCTACAAAATTAATATCGTTTTCTGCGTCCTGCATCCCATCCATACGACAGCGACACAACGGGGACGTTGTGCCCTCCAATCCATTCCGTTGATTGCCCGATTGCCAATTGGCTTGTATGATGTATGTCCCGTTCTTGTGAATATCCTGCTAATTATGTAATTTCATTCATCCGCTATGATAAACTGAGGATAGAGAGCCATTTTTGAGGCATTGCATGGTCGTTTTTATCAGAAACGGCAGTTTTTGATGCAGATAAGGGGCGGAAATGGTAACTGACCATGACCTAAACCTTATTGATAAAGTCCTCGCGGTTTTGTGTACTATGGGGCGGAAGGGTCGCGCCTAATAGACCCCGCCACAAAACCACCCCTTGCAGGAGTAGCAGATAGATGAGTGCCTCGGTAATCCTATACGTTGAAGACAACCACGCCAATCGGGAACTGGTGAAGCGTATCCTTGAGGTCGAAGGATACACCGTGCTGGAAGCCACCGATGGGCAACAAGGGCTGAATATGGTGGAAACCCATACGCCCGACCTCATCCTGATGGATATCAACCTGCCCGAAATGGACGGATATATGGTCACCGCTAAAATGCGCGAAATGGCGACATTGGACGAAGTGCCAATTATCGCCCTGACCGCCAATGTGATGCGGGGCGACCGCGAAAAGTCGCTCAATGCAGGCTGTGACGGCTATATCCGCAAACCGATCAATATTGATCAACTGCCGGAGCAGGTTGCCCACTTTTTAGAAACCAAACGAGTTTTCGTCAAACCGTAACGATAGAGCGCGTATTGCCTGGTGAGGATTACATCCTCACGCCATTTCATGGCATGATGTACCTTCGGCAATAGCGATTCCGATGATATGCTGAGACGCTCCAAGATGCGGGGCGGGCTGGGGCGAACGTTATTAACAGCGTTCCTCCTCCTCACCCTGGGTCCGCTGACAGTGATGAGCCTCTTTGCCATTCAGCGTATGCAGGACGGGCAAGCCGCCAACCCCGAAAGTCTGGCGGCAACCCTTGTCGCCGCCGCGCTGATTGTGGCACTCGTCACCACCATTGCGGCGGCATTTATTACCCGTTTGATTACACGCCCCCTCTATGATTTGACCCAGAGCGCGGTCAATATTGCCAAAGGGGACCTTAAAACGCGGGCAACGATTACCCAGGAGAATGAATTGGGGATTCTGGCGTTGGCATTTAATGCGATGACCGACCAATTGCAGGAAAGTATGCAGACGTTGGAGCAAAAGGTGGAAGAACGCACGGAACAATTGCGGCAGGCAAACGCCGAAATTGCTCATCGTGCGTGGCAATTGGAAGTTGGTGCGGAGATTGGCAAAGCATTGACAGTTTTCCATGAATTAGAAGAATTGTTGAAAGAGGGATGCGAACGGATTCAAGAGGCGTTCGGCTTCTTAAGTGTATCAGCGTGGCTCACCGGGCGGCGGCGCGAACAACGGCAACTTGCTCTGCGTGCCGTAGCCCCCGCCGCCGCCGAAGCGGAACATCGGGCAATGCACGGATGGCTGATGCAAAGCCTGCATCCCGCCGATGGTACTTTTAGCCCTGACCTATGTACCCTCGCACTCCCGCTCCGAATCGCAGATAATCATATTGGGGTACTAGTAATTTGTGCCGAAAGCCCTTTTACGGCAGATGACCAACACCCGCTCCAAATGGTTGCCGATACCTTCGCCGTTGCCATCGAAAATGCACGGGCGGCAGAGGTGGAACACGAGGCATTGCTTAAGCTCAAGCAGTTGGAAACGCACCGCAGTGAATCGCTGGGGCAAATGAGCCATGACCTTTCCACCTCCCTCAATACCATTATCGGCTATTCATCGCTCCTTCTTCGCGAAAACAGTGGACCCTTGAACGAAATGCAACGGTCCGATTTGTCCTATATTAATCGAAACGGCGTTCAGCTCCTCACCCTGCTCGACGGGATGTTGGAATTGATAGACGAATCCGCCAACGGTGATGAACCGCCACCATCGGGGAAGTAAGCCGTGTACACCTCCTACATACCCCTAATTGCACTGGTTGTTGGGATTTTCCAAGTGGCACTCGCCAGTGTCTGGCTGTTGCTGGAACGAAACCGCACCTTTGCCCGCGCCGCCAGCCTGCTGTTAATTGTGTTTGGCGTTGCCAATATCATCGAATCCGCCCACCTCTATTTTACCGGGTCGGCATTGTTATGGGCGCGAATGTATGCCGTGGTCACACCGCTTGTCCCCCTCACCTTTGCGGCAATGGTACTTGCGGCATACCGTCCCCAATGGTTAACAGGCAGAGGCGGCTGGCTCTTTAGAATTCTCACCTTCCTGTTGGTGGCGTTGCCGCTTGCCGATGTGGTCAGCGGGTCAGAGCTCTATTTCCGTATTCCTGAAGCAATGCCGTTGGAGATGCAGGAATACATTAATAAAAGTTGGGCATATCCCTTCATGCGAGGGATTATTTTCTTTGTATTAATTTTTCCGTGGCCCCTCTTTATGGCGGCGTTATGGCGCGGATGGCAAGAAGAAGAACGACGGCAACATTATGTTTTAATGCTTACGATTTTGCTGGCAGATATTGCCAGTATTGCATTGGAATCCTATTTCGCGCCAAACAGCACCAATTTATTAGCCAACACCGTCCTGACCCTCGGATTGTTTGGCATTATGGTGACCAGTATCGCCCGCATGACCGACCGTTTGAGCGCGGTAGGGCAAGATTTGCCGATAGGCACGAAACTCTCACGCGGCTTCGGAACGCTTATTTTGGTCATGTTGGGCATCGCGTTGTTGGCATCCGTCGCCATTTTCCAATTGAACAATCAGGTACAAAGCGTACTCTTGCGCCAAAACCAGATTGCCCAAATCGCCAACGCCCTGCAAAACAGTTTTAGCGGGGCGCGGCGGGCAGAACGGGACTACGCCCTGTTGGCGCGGACGCAGGGGTTGGATGCGGCGCAGACGGGCGCGTTTGACCGTTGGAACAGTAGCCGTCTGGACATTGAATGGCTATTAAGCGGTAATGCCATCCAGGGGCAACCTCTCTCCCCCGCCCAAACGGAACGGGTACGGGCGATTATCAACCGTTATACGCTTTACGCCGATGAAGTTGATCAATTTTTTAGCAGTTATGTGCAACGCGGGGATAACACCAGCGGCGCCATTAACAACTGGATCCGACAAGCGCAAATCGTAGATACCCTGCTTCAGAGCGACCCGATTACCTCTCGCGGTTTTGAAACGTCGCTTGTGACGCTACGGAACCTGCAATTTTATTACCTGACCACGCAAGACGAGGCACTGGCAACCCAAATCCGCACTGAATATGATGCCCTGCAAGAGCAAATTCTGTTCGAGGAAATCCAAACCCCGTTGAATCTGCGGGTGAATTTGCAACAGGCATTGGAGGCAGAATCGCTGGGGTTTAATGGGGTGCGCCAAAGTACCCGCGATATTCAATTACGGGAACAAAGCCTGGAAGGGGCGGCAGGGAACCTTGAAATACAAATCCAATCGTTGAGTGATACCGTTACCAATGAGTTTAATAACGGGATTAACGAATTGGACCGCCAGCGCGTCTTTTATGTCGTCATTATTATTAGTGCCTCGGCGGCGGCATTGGTGGTCGCCATTTTGCTGTCGGGCATTATTTCGCGCCAGATTACGCAACCCGTAGGGGCGTTGGCATCGGCGGCGAACTTGATGGGGCAAGGGGAATTGGGGGTACGCGCCCCGGTCTTTGCTCAAGACGAAATCGGGATTGCGGCGCAAGCCTTTAACAGCATGGCGACCAGTCTGGATGATTTGCTCCGTTCGTTGGAACAACGGGTGCAACAACGGACGGCACAGCTGGAAACAGCGGCGCAGGTGGCGGCGGAAGCGGCCGGCAGTATGACCGAGCTTCAATCGCTGTTGGATTTGACCACCAACCTGATTATTGAACGGTTCCCCGATATTTACCACGCGCAAGTCTTCTTGATTGACCAGCAAGGGTACGGGGATATGGCGATTTTGCGTTCCTCTACCGGGGAACCGGGGCGGCAATTGTTGGAACGGCAACACCGTTTGGCGGTTGCCAGCCAATCGGTTATTGGGCAAACCACCTCCACCGGAAACTACGTGTTGGCGCGTACCGATGACCCCGATACTGTCCACCGCCCCAACCAGTTACTGTTGGAAACCAAAGCCGAACTCGCGCTCCCCATGCGGCGGGGGGATATGATTGTAGGGGCGTTGGACGTGCAAAGTAAACGCGCCGATGCCTTCAGCCCCGACGATATTCAGGTACTCCAGATTCTGGCGGACCAGTTGACGGTGGCGGTGGAAAACGCCCGCCTCTTCCGCGATGCCAATATGTCGTTGCAGGAAACCTCCCGCTTATTCACCGCCAGTGCGCGGGTTGCCACTGCCCAGAGCCGCGACGAAGTGCTGGATATGTTCAGCGATGTGGCGAGCGAAACCGAACAATTTGAACGCCTCACGGTGATGTTCTTCACCGAATCGGATGCCCAGGGCAATCCGCTAGTGGCGCAATCGGTGCGAACGTGGACGCGGGACGAAGGCATTCTCTATACGCGTAACACCTTCAATGTTGCCTCGGTAAGTGAGGATTTGCAGAAGATGGCGCAGGATGGGGTTCTGGAAATTACCGACCTCATCATGTACGAACGCCCCTCTAACGAGCTCAAATCTGCCTTCCGCGCCCGTGGTGCCCAAAGCGCGTTGATGATTCCGTTGCGGGCGGCGGGCAACTATCTGGGAATGATTTTGATTCAGCGCAAAGAGGTCGGTGAATTCCCCACTGATGTCAAGCGCATGTTCCAATTGCTGGCGCAACAGGCTTCCATCGCGCTCAACCGCTTCGTGCTGTTGGACGAGCTGACCATGAACGTGGAGGACTTGCGGAAAATTCGGGAAAGCTTCCTCGATATTTCCTCCGCAACCACGCTGGAACGGCTCTATACCCTGATGGCTCCCCGCGCCGCCTCATTGATGCGCTCCACCGCCGCCGCGATTTATGCCTATGATGAAAACCGCGATGTGATGCGACTGGTGGCACACTACGGCATTGACAACCGCTATCTGGGTGAAGAATTGCGGCGCGGCGAAGGGGCGGCGGGGCAATTGGTGGAACGGCGCGAACCGTTCACCATCCAAAATTATTCCAATTACCGGCTCCAACCGGGCACCCATTTTGGCGAACGCTTTGGTCCAACGATTGCCGCCCCGTTGGTCTGGCAGGATCAATTGCTGGGCGCGATTGTGGCGGCAAACCCCCACGACCATGCGCCCTTCACCCCGGACGACCGTGACCGCTTGATTCTCTTTACCGACCAGGCGGCATTGGCAATTCAGAACACCCGCTTGCTGGATACCAGTAACCGCACCCTGAAAGAGCAACGGCAGTTGTACCACTCCACGCAGGCATTGCTGGGAGCGGGGCGTGAAGAAGAGCTGATCTCGGCAGTGTCGGGCAATTTGAGCGAAGGCAATTCCGAAGTTGTGGTGATTGTGAAGGGGGTGCAATTGCCGCACCCCGCGCTGGTGGTCGTGGGGGTAAACGATGCCCAATGGGAAGCCAACACCTTCCCCAAAGCGCAATACCGCTATGCCAGCGACCTCTTCCCGGTCGGGACCCAACTTCCGGCGCGGATTCTGGTGCCGGAAGGGGCGCAAATCTGGGAACTTACCCCTTTGCGCGTACCACTCAGTCAAATTGAGCATGAATTGCCGCAGACCTGGCAACAGTTGCATGGCTTCCATCATTTGATGGTGGTGCCGATTTTTGTACGCGAAGGGTTCTGGGGCGCGATTCTGGAAATGCGGCGGGAATTACAACCCTACACCCGCGAGGATGAAATTCGCGCCACGACCATCGCCAGCCAGTTTGCGGTGGCATTGGATAACATTCGCTTGTTGGCGGAAAGCCAACGTGCCGCCGAGCAGTTGACCACCGCCGCCGAGGTTTCCCGTGTGGCTTCCAGCCAGTTGGACGTGGAAGAGGTGTTGAACCGCGCCGTGAACCTGATCCGCGAACGGTTCGGACATTACCACGTCCAGGTCTTCCTCTTGGATAACCGGGGCGAATGGGCGGAATTACGGGCTTCCACGGGCGCGGTCGGGGCGCAATTGTTGGCGCAACAGCACAAATTGGCGGTGGGGTCCCAATCCGTCATCGGGAAAGTGACCGAAGTGGGGCAATACATCATGGCGCGGTCATCCGAGGTAGACCAATCTACAGTACACCGCTTCAACGAATTGTTGCCCGAAACCAAAACAGAATTGGCACTGCCGATGGTCATCGGGGATCGCGTGGTGGGGGCGTTGGATGTGCAAAGCATTTTCGAGGATGCCTTCAGCGACGGCGCGGATATTGATATTCTACAAACCCTTGCCGACCAGTTGGCGGTGGCGGTGGAAAACGCCCGCCTCTATCAAGAATCGCAAGAGGCGGCGGAAGACAACAAAGCCCTCTATAACGCCAGCCGCGCCATTAACGACAGCCAGAACAGTGACGAAGTGGCACGGGCGATTAGCAACTTCGTGATTCAAGAGCCGGGGGCGGTGGTATCGCTGGTCAAATTAACCCTGGATGCCAACCAGTTAATTCGGGAGGCAGAGGTGATCGGGGATTCGCGCCCGAAAACCGACACGCGCCGCCTCCGTTCCTTTAACGCGCTGACCCTGCCGATTCTGCAAAAATTAGACCTTGCCAATGATGTGGTGGTGACGGAAAGTCTGGCAAAGAGCGTAAAATTATCGGAAACCGAGAAACGGGTCTTCCGTATGCTCAATATCGGGGCAATGGTCTCCGTACCGTTGCGGTTGCCGGGGGCATGGACGGGGTTGATTCTGGTGAGCTACCCCGACCCGCGCACCTTTAACCGTCGCGAAATCACCCGTTTGAGTACGATTACGGCGCAAACCGCCACCACCCTGCAAAACCGCGACCTGTTGGATACCACCGAACAGTCGCTGGAAGAATCGCGCCTGCTGTTTGAAGCGAGTGCCGCGATTAACACGGCGAGTTCTGCCCGCGCCCTGCTGGAAGCGATGTATCCGCTAGCCGCCGAAATGAACCCGGCACAAATTGTGATGATGCTCTTTGAAGAGCCGATGTTTGAAGGGGCGCGTCCGATTCGGGTCTTTATGGCAGAAGGATTGACCATCCGGCAAGAAACCTTTGCGGTGGGGCGTTCAATTTTCGTGCGGGATTTGCCCCTCTTCCGTAACCTGCCTGTCAACTCGTCGCTGGCGTTGGAAGATGTGCAAGCCGCCACCCACTTGAGTGAAAGGGAACGAACCGAATTGCGGAATTTGCAGGTACGTTCCCTGCTCTATCTCCCCTTGCAGGTCGGGAACCGCTATCTGGGCTACATCGGTTTTAATATGACCGAACCGGCGCGGATGCGGGACAACCTGGTGCAACGGTTGCAGACGGTGGTTCAGCAAACGGCAATCGCGCTCCAAACGCAACAATATTACAGTCAGGCGCAACGGCGGGCATGGCGCGAAGAGCAGATTTCGCGGATTACCGCCGCGCTCAACAGTGCGAGCGACCCCGATGAGGTGTTGCGGATTGGCTTGCAGGAATTGAAAGAAACGCTCAATGTGAAACGGGCGGCGGGCTGGGTGGAACCGGCTCCCGCACCTATCGTTGCCCCTGCGAAAAAGCCCACCACCACACAGAACGGGTCGAACGGGCATCATCCCGATACGCGTGGGTCGAATGGCACGAATGGGGCTAAAGGGAACGGGGCGGGGGATTAACGCCGCCGTCCAAGGCTATGAAGGTAAGCAAATAATACCGTGAGATCCTAGTCCCCCTGCCCTAGAAGGGCAGGGCTATTGAATACGGTCCCCCTGCTAAGTACGCTTGTTTCGCAGAATCACGTATTTCGTTGCCCCGTCCTTTAGGTCGGGGGATTACGCCGAAACGTATCGAAAGAACGGGTCAGCGTATCGTTTCCGAATAAAGGGAAGTAAGAAAGAAACCGAGTTTTCAACGGCAGAAACTCGGTTTCGATGAGTAGCATTGTCAAGAATATGTATTTGGCCCCGTCCCTTTAGGGCGGGGATGGTCGCCATGAGTTGTAAGTTGTAAGAGAACGGGCAACCCCATTATGAATCAAAGCACACTCCCCTCTACCAGCACCAAGAGCCGCGCCCTGGCGGACACATGGTATACGCTTTTGCAACGACAAGGGCGTTCCGCCTTAAGCGATACCGTATTGCGCGGCGAAGTCGAACGGCTGGCGGAAGCATTGGTGAAAGCCTTGCAAGGCACCGGAGCCTTGAATGAGGTAAACCCCAACGCGATTACGCTGGTGGGCGAACAGCTGGTAGACCTCGGCATTGACGATGTGGAAACATTGGTGCAGGTGCAGGATGCGATAACACGCTGGCTGGGGGAATTTACCACCGCCGACAAAATCGGTCCCTTTCTGGTAGCGTTTAACCGGGGAACGTATAGCGCGTTGCAACAGCGCACCATGCAGGCGGAGTTTCAGCAGAGACAACAGCTGGAAGCGCAATTAGAACTGCGTACCCAGTTGAACGGGTTGCTGGCGCGGCTGAACCGGGAATTGGCGCGGCAGGGGCAATTGCCCACCGAATCGGTATCGCTGACGTTGGGCATGATGATGCGGGAATTCGGGGCGGAAAGCGCGGGCTATTTTGTCTGGCAGGGGGGACGCTGGGTGCTGAAACAGGCACAAGCCCCTCTCCCCCAGAAATTATTTATCACCAATTCGGAAAGCACCCATCCCCGCAATTTTGAGAACCCGCAACACCGACTGGTGAACGGGCAACATCAGATTGCGATTCCCGTACCGATGGGCGAAGACCAGGGGTTGCTGTTGCTGGTGGCGGAAGAATGGAAATTGCTGGGCGCGGAAGCGGCGCTAGACCATTTTGCGTTGGTGGGGGTGGCGTTGGCAAACACCTTAACCCACAACAAACCGGAAGGGGGACGTTCCACCCCGCCCACCGCCCCCTTAATGCCACCCCACCGCTCGGCGACACGGATGACAGGGTATCTGATTGATGAGCAAAATCAGTTCAACGATTTGAGCGAGCCGATAGATACCACCACGATTTATGACCCCAACCACGCCGTTCTGCAATTAGAATTGCCCAATGAAGGAACGGGGCATCTGGTGTTGGAAGCGGACCGTCCGCTAGACGAAGACGAAACGGAACTGCTGAACAAAGTGGCGGAGCAGATGGCGCAGGCATGGGAACGGGCACGGTTGAACAAAGAGAACCAATCGCGCAGCCGCCAATTGGAAGCGGCGGCAGAGGTGTCCCGCGCCGCCACCAGTCTGCTGGCGTTGGATGAATTGCTGAACAAAACGGTGAACGAAATTTTGCGGGCGTTCCCGAACATTTACCACGCACAGGTTTTCTTGTTGGATGAGAACAACGAAAACGCCGTGCTACGCGCCTCCACCGGGCAGGCGGGGCGGCAACTGCTCTCGATTCGCCACTCATTGCCTGTCGGGTCGGCTTCCATCGTGGGGCAAGCCACCGCCAGTGGTGAATACGCACTTATCCGCGACACTGACCGCACCCAGAGCGGCGCAACCTGGCGACCCAACCAGTATCTGCCCGAAACCCGCGCCGAGTTAGCCATTCCGCTCCGGTTGGGGTCGCGGGTGATCGGCACGTTGGACGTGCAAAGCAAAGTGGTGGACGCATTCACCCCCGCCGATATTCCCGTGCTACAGACGATGGCAGACCAGATGGCAACGGCGATTGAAAACGCCCGCGCCTACGAACAGCAGTTGGAAGCGGTAGACCGCTTGAAGGAATTGGATTCGCTGAAGACTACCTTCCTTGCCAACATGAGCCACGAGCTCCGCACCCCGTTGAACTCGATTATCGGTTTCAGTCGCCTGATTCTGAAGGGGATTGAAGGACCACTAACCGAACGGCAACAGGTGGACTTAGAGACGATTCACGGGTCGGGGCAACACCTGTTGGGGCTGATTGATACGCTGTTGGACCACGCCAAAATTGAAGCGGGTAAGATGGAATTGGATATTGAGGAAATTAACCTCAACCAATTGATTGAAACCGTGATGCGCGTGGCGCACGGGTTGGCAAAGGACAAACCGCTCCGCTTGCAAACCGAAGTGCCGGAACAATTGCCCACGGTGCGCGGCGACCCGGTGCGGATACGGCAGGTGTTGATGAACCTGCTGTCCAACGCCATCAAGTTCACCGAAGATGGAACCGTGCGGCTGACCGCCACTGTGATGCGCGACGAAATTATGTTAAGTATTTC
>CBKYSX010000067.1:0-10840 GCA_966690745.1 uncultured Ardenticatenales bacterium | reverse complement strand
ACCCGAACTTTTCAAGACAGAAGGCTTCTTCGTCCAAAGTTTCGGCAAGATGGGTGTGCAACCCCACATTATAGGCACGGGCAAGGGCGGCACTTTTACGCATCAAATCAGGGGTGACGGAAAAGGGGGAGCAGGGAGCCACGCCGACCCGTATCATGCCAAAACGGTCAGGCTGATGCCATTGCTCAATGGCGCGTTGGGTTTCTTTTAGAATTGCCGATTCCGATTCTACCACGCTATCGGGGGGCAAACCCCCCGCACTTCTGCCCAGCGACATAGAGCCACGGGTAGGGTGAAAACGAATTCCGAGTTCCTGCGCGGCGCGGATTTCATCATCTATCGTACAGTCATTGGGATAAAGATAGAGATGGTCGGCGGCGGTGGTACAGCCACTGAGCAAGAGTTCCATCAACCCTGTCAACGCGCTGATGTAAACCATTTCGCCCGTCAGGTTTGCCCAGATGGGGTAATGGGCAACCAGCCAATCAAACAATTTGGCATCCTGCGCGGCGGGCAAGGCACGGGTCAGGGTTTGATAGAGATGGTGGTGGGTATTGACTAAGCCGGGAAGCACCACCATGCCCTTCATATTATGAAGATGGTCTGCCCGGGGTTCCCATTCGGGCAAGAGTTCTGTTGTGGTGCCAACGGCGATAATTTCATGGTCACGGATTACCAATGCGCCATCAGTCAGTTCGCGGCGGTCGGCATCCATTGTAACGAGGCGGGTAGCATGGTAGAGTAAGTGCGTGGTCATCCCAAAGATCGTTCCGTATGTTCCGGGTGGTAGCGTATTATACAACGATAGGCAAGGGAAGGAATTGGGTATTGAGTAGTGGGTATTGAAAAAAGGACTATGCCGTTTCTCAATACCCACTTTTCAATACTCTTATTGGAGGATTATGCGCGGGTGGACCGGCTTTTTGGTGATTACTTTGATTTTTGCGGTGGTGACGGCACTGGCACAGGACTTTGCGCGGGTGCAAGATACGGTGCTGGCGGGGTTGATTGCCTTTGGAGCATTTGCCCTGATTTTAGGGATTCCATTCTGGCTATTCCGCCGCGTAGCAAACGCGGGGGAATTGCGTTATGGCTGTGGCATGGGGGTGACATTGGGATTGATGATTACCGGGATTGTTGCGGTGTTGTCCATCTGGCAGGGGTTGGATCGGATGGAATGGGCGCGGGGGGCATGGGAGGCAATCGCCGCCCCGCCCGTTCAAGTAGTGGCGGTTCTGCAAGGGTATACCCGTGCGGGCAATCCTCCGGCGGAGCGAATGCTTTACATTCAGGGCGAAGATGGACAAGCCTATGCCTATGAATGTGCAACGATGGGGGTGGAGTGTCAATGGGCGGTGGTCGAAAGTGTACCGGAAAGCCCATTTCAAAATCCGTTGTGCGGGGGCAGAGAAGCCCGCGCCCTGCCGCCCCCTTTGCCCGGAGCGGCGTTGGGAACCCGTACTGCCTTTTCCTGCGGACCGGATGGGGATATTCAACAACATTATGCGGTGTTGACCGATGGCACCGTATGGAAATGGGAACAACGCACCCTGCCCGCTTTTAGCATTATGCAGGCATTAGCGATTGTTGTGGGGTTGGTACTGGGAGTGTTGCTGGGGGCGATGGTAAATCGGGAGTATCTTGGGCAAAGAAAACAAGTCGCAATGATTCCGTAAAAACAGGTGTTTATATGCGTCTTGTTCGACATGCACTGATTTTAGGAAGTTTGTTTGGTGGTATAGCGATAATCACTTCCATGGAGGTGGAACTTTCATGGATTGATGGGGTCATTACTTTTTTAATAACTACTACCTTGTACGCTTTGGCTATGGTTATACCGCTTCGTGTTTATCTCGACCCTTGTTATAAAGAACCGAGTTGCACGGCATGGGGATATATGGTAGGGCTTGGATTTATAGCTTCGTTGGGTTCGATAGTACTTCTTGGATGGTTGCAATTTCCCCGGGGCGAATGGGCAACCCTTCCACCCCCACCCGAACGAACCGTAGAAATTTTAGATGGGGAAACTTACATGGTTTTCGGACGAGAAGTTTGGGTCCGAACCGAATCTAATTCGATTTACTCGCTTGGTTGTGGTAATGGTATGTCATGCAAATGGGAACACCGGGATACTTTACCCGAATCCAATCCTGAAGTGTTAAATTGGTGTGGCATGGAACCACAGCATAACCCACCACTTTTATGGGAAACGCCCTTGGATATACGTGTGGATCGTTTTTGTGGCGTAGATTACACGATTGAAACCCATTACCGGTTAATGGAGGATGGTCGTTTCTTGGTGTGGTCGAATTTTGTGGGAATGGGGTCTTTCTATGAGAGATGGGGATTGGTTGTAGGGGCAGTTGTTTTAGCCATGTGTGCCTCTTTGGTGTATGGCGCAAATATGGGCAAACAAAAATGATGAAATGGATCGTATACGGTTTTCTGATGGCAGGCTATGGGAGTCTCTTTGCCGCCAGTACGTTGACCTTCACAACCCCACTCGCTTTTGTGGCGATGACTCTTATTGTGGGTCTATTCTACGGTACAGTACTGCTTGTTCCTTTTTACCTAACCTTAAAAAATGCGCGGTGGTATACCATTATTCCTCTAGGTGTTCAGTTTTCATTTCTTGCACTTGTATTTGGATTGCTAACACTATTTTGGATTTCTCCTTTCGTTGATATGGTAATACCACCTGATATGGAGTTTGCCCTGAGAGAGAGCTTGATAAGTATGGACCCGGTAAGCCTCAATATCGGGGCGGCACTTATATTGGGAATTTACATGACTGTTGTCAGTTTTATGAAAGTGGGTAAAGGTTGAAGTCACTCTTGCCACAATTACTTTTATGCTACACTCTTTTCATCCATAAACCCGCAAAAGCGGGTTTTGTTTTGAGCAATAGGGACAAAAGCAATGAGTACCCATACAACAAATGAAAAACAGAATCCGCTCGTAAGCGGTGTCGTGGCGGGGGCGATGATCGGGGCGGCATTGGCGGGCTTTAACCATCTGGCAGAAATGGCGGCAGACGCGCCTACGCCGGTTCTCGGCGGTGAGCAACGTTCTTATGCGTGGCGGTTGGGTCGAATTTTTTATCATGTAGGCGGGGAAGAGGATGCGCCGCCGATGGTGCTGATTCACAGCCTCCACGCCGCCGCGAGCGGCTATGAATGGCGGCACAACTTTGATTTTTTTGTAGAGCGTGGTTTTCGCGTCTATGTTCCCGATTTGTTAGGGTTCGGCTTAAGTGATCGCCCCGCAATGGCGTATGACGATGAGGTATTTATCGCGCTCATCGGAGATTTCCTACGGGATGTGGTGCAACAACCGGCGGTGGTGATGGCAACCTCGGTAAGTGCGGCATTTGCAATTGCCGCCGCCGCCCGCCACCCGGAACGGATTGCCAAATTGGTATTAATGGTGCCGGTGGGGGTAAGTCAGCGCAAAACCAAAGCACCGGGGCTAACTCCCGCACTCAATAGTGCGTTTTCATCAAAGGTATTAGGGGAAGGATTATTCAATCTGCTGACGACTCCCGGCAATATCCGTAAATTCCTCGCACAGGATGGCTTCTACCGTGCCGATTTGATTACCGATGAAATGGTCGAACACCATTACAATCTGGCGCATATGCCGAATGCCCACTATGCCCCTGCCGCTTTCATTAGCGGACTGACCAATCGGGATGTAACGAACGAATGGGCAAGTTTACGAATGCCTCTGTTGCTGGTATGGGGCTATCATGGCAAAACAACCCCACCGAGTAAGGGAACCGAATTTCTAAAAATCAATCCTCGCGCCGCGACGAACGGGTATGATGCGAAATTGTTACCCCACGATGAATGTGCGGAACAATTTAACATAGATACGCTGGCGTGGTTGGAGGGGCGGCGGAAGGAATAGATGTTTAATAAAGAGGGCGCGGCAACTGCCGCGCCCTCTTTATTTTTTATGTGTTGTTACGAGTGCCCCAGCACCGGATGGGGAATATAGGGGGATTCAAGGTGGGCGCGTTCTTCCGCACTGAGTTCGATGTCGGTGGCGGCGACGAGTTGCTCCAATTGTTCCAATTTGGTTGTGCCGACAATGGGCGCGGTCAAACCGGGCTGGTGGAGGAGCCACGCCAGCGCAATTTGGGCGGGAAGCACCCCGCGCAGTTCCCCCAATTTCACCACAGCATCCACAACGGCAAAATCGGCTTCGGCAAAATACATTTCGTCGGCAAAGGCATCATTTTGCGAACGGGTGGTAGTGCCTTTGTTCTCGCGGGTGCGGTTGCCCGATAAAAAGCCCCGCGCCAACGGCGACCAAGGAATAAGCCCCACCCCTTCGGCACGGCAGAGGGGGTTCATTTCCCGTTCTTCTTCCCGATAAATCAGGTTGTAGTGGTTCTGCATGGAGACAAAGCGGGTCCAGCCGTGTTTGTCGGAGGTATGCAAGGCTTTGGCGAATTGCCAGGCAAACATACTACTTGCGCCGATGTAGCGGGCTTTGCCTGCCTTCACGACATCATGTAAGGCTTCCATCGTTTCTTCAATCGGGGTGTGCGGGTCCCAGCGATGGATTTGATACAGGTCTACGTAATCCGTGCCAAGCCGCCGCAGGGAATCATCAATGGCGTGCATGATATGTTTGCGCGACAAGCCGCCTGTATTCTTTTCCCCTTTTAGGTTGAAGAACACTTTCGTGGCAATCACGACCTCATCCCGTTGGGCAAAATCACGCAGGGCACGCCCGGTGACTTCTTCGCTCACTCCCAATGAGTACATATCCGCCGTATCGAAAAAATTGATACCCAATTCGAGGGCGCGTTGGATAAAGGGGCGGCTTTCGGCTTCGTCCAACACCCAGGGTCGCCATGAAGAGGTGCCGTAGGACATCATGCCGAGGCAGATGCGGGAAACTTCTAATCCGGTGGAGCCTAAACGGGTATATTTCATCACTCACCTTTTCTATCGGTTTGGGGTATTATCGAAAAGACAGGACGCGGGACGCAGAAATCAGAAACGACAATCAACCACAAAGGTCACAGAGTTCACAGAGAACAACAAATAGTATGCAGACCCTCCGTTCTCTGTGGTCTTTGTGCTCTCTGTGGTGAGATAAAGTATAGGACAATTAGGCGCAGGGCAGAAGTGCCATGTGCGTAAAAGGTAACAATGGATTTGGAATCAGGCTATCCCTATTGGACGATTAAAAACGGGTTATTGGGGGTCTATCCGGCGTTGAAAGAGGATGAAACCTGCGAGGTGGCGATACTGGGCGGCGGGATTACCGGTGCACTGATTGCCGACCACCTGAGCAGTGCCGGGATTGATGTGGTGGTGCTAGACAAGCGCGAATGCGGCTGGGGCAGTACCAGCGCGAGTACAGCATTGTTACAGTATGAAATTGATGTGCCGTTGTACGAATTGATTGAGATGCGCGGGCAGGAGTTTGCCGAACGCGCCTATCGCCTTTGTCTGGGGGCGATTCATCAGATAGCGGCGTTGGTGCAAGGATTGGAGGATGATTGCGGCTTTGAATGGAAAAAAAGTTTGTATATTGCGAAGTATAAAAAAGATGTGAAGGCATTAAAACAGGAGTTCGCGGCCCGGGAAGCGGCGGGGTTTCGGATTGCTTATATGACCGAGGCGGAAATCGGGCAGGAGTTTGCCTTTACCCGTCCGGCGGCGTTGTTGTCCGAAGATGCGGCGCAGATGGATGCATATCGGCTGGCACATGCGTTGTTGCGGCGCAGTGTAACGCGGGGAACACGGATTTATGACCGTACCGAAGCAACCAAGTTTGAGCCGATTCGTGGCGGGGTACGCTTAGAAACCAATCGCGGTACCACCGTTACCGCCAAAAAGGTGGTTTTTGCGACCGGGTTTGAATCTCAACAATATTTGAAAGAGCAGGTGGTTGATCTGATTAGCACCTATGCGATTATCAGCGCACCGATGGACCTTTCGACGGGGTGGGGGCAAGACCAGTGTTTGATCTGGGAATATGGCGACCCCTATCTCTACATGCGAACCACCGATGACGGGCGGGTGATTATCGGCGGGGAAGACGTGCCGTTTCAGGACCCGCGCCGCCGCGACCGCTTGATTGCCCAAAAGAGCCGCACATTGGCGCAGAAGTTTATCAAGATGTTTCCCCATCTGCCCTTTGAAACCGAATATGCGTGGACGGGAACCTTCGGCACGACGGAAGATGGACTTGCCTATATTGGCGAAACGCCGGAATTTCCAAACGCTTATTTCGCGTTAGGCTACGGGGGCAACGGGATTACCTACAGCGTAGTGGCGGCGGAAATTATCCGTGATTTGTATTTTGGCTATGAGAATCCCAACGTAGAGATTTTCCGATTTGGAAGATAGAGAGGCAAGAGCAGAGAAAGGGCATCACCAAACAAAAAGTGCGACGATCTTGTTGATCGTCGCACTTTTTATGTTACGGGTAAGGTACCGTTAATGGTTATGATGGTGCTGTAGGGGTGGCAGTCTGCGTAAGGATGAGTCCATCGCGATATAAAAACGTATCTGTATAGAGCGGAAAATAGGGGGGGATGCTCCAGAGGACGTAGACGAAATCCCCTATAACCTCCATCTTGTGCAACGCGAACTTACTCTGCCAATCATCAGGAAGTGCGCCGAAAACCTGCTCAATGAGCTCCTGTGCCGCTGTTTTGCCCCGTAGTGTGGCGGAAGGGGTAATCAGCACAATATCTTCAGAATATCCTGCCATTAAGGCATCCCAATCTTGCTGTGCCAATGCCTGCAAATGTTCGTTAAAAGCCTCCTGTACGGACATCGTTCCTCCTGTAACGCTCAAATGATTAAAGCCATCTCCCTTGTGGGTAGGCTTGTGGCGTGGCGATTTACCAGCGACCGGAATGAGGTAAGAGGTGTGGAAGGTCTCTTTTATTGTAACAGGGGACGGAATCAAATTCAATGGGTGGTCAAAAGTTCAACCACTCCTGCCGCCTCGTCGCCACCCTGTTGGGCATGGACGAGCAGGGGAATGCCATGCGGTCCGAGGGCGGTGATCATGTGGGGTTCGGCGGTGAGCATGGCGGCAACTACCTCCCGATAGCCAAGCATGGCGGCGGCGAAGATGTCCATCCGTGCGCCATGATCCAGCAGATAGCGGGCAATATCTTTGCGCCCCATGTGTGCGGCGGAGCCGAGAGGCGTTTCCCAATCGCCCCCGCCCCAATCCCATGAGGCATTGACGAGCGTGGGATTGGCAGTGATCAATTCTTGCACTTTGGCGAGGTCGCCGTGTGCCTGTAATACCACTTCTCGGACGAGAGCGGGGTCAAGGGGTTCGGGTGGGTTCATGGGATGGATGTTCCTTTTTGGATTAAAAAAGGGAATTGCACGTCAATCATACGGCATTACACACCGATTGCACGATGAAGACCATTGCTGAACTTACATTCGACGTGCGATTGAACACGCATAGGCGCAGAATAGCGCATTAATTTCTGTGTGCTGGTGTGTTGAGTAGGACCCATCTTGCACTTCTGCCTCTCCCTGTGGTTGTTACCATATTGAGGTCACGCAAAAAGGCAAGGTTGGCTTGAATGGTACGATCTGCTACTGATTCCGAAATAAAATCACGAATTTCAGCAAGGGTAGCAGACCCTGAAGTTCCAAGAGATTCTAAAAGGCTTTTTTGCAAAGGTGTTAGAGGATGGGTAATTTGGGAGGGAGCAACATACTTCGTTGGATTAAACTGTACAATGACCTCCCCTACATTTTCCTCGAACGTTGGTGGAACTAACCCTGCTTGAGTGGTGAGTTCTATAATTTTTAAGGTCCCATGCCCCCATGTTTCTATAAGCCCGCACCGATAAAAGGCGTGTGCGATCAATGGATTCCATAGTTTTGAGGCATGAGGTCGTGATAAGTCGGCAGGAGTAAGCCCAAAATGCAATACACCTGTGCTACTGATTTCTAATCGGTCATCATAAATGGCAATACTAATAGAGCCACCACTAATGCTGTAATCACGATGGCAAATAGCATTGGCAATCGCTTCACGTAAAGCGGCAGTTGGGTACAGTGGTTCATCTATACGTTCAAAAACGTTTGGAACAAAGCGACTGGCAATCGGGATATGATTTAGAATGAAACGTTGTGCTTGGGTATAAACAGCAAAAGCATTTCCTATAAACTGACGATTGTCATCTATCAAACCATTTTTGTCCCGCCCTCTAAATCGTGCCATTTTCAACAAGCATTGCGGGTAAAAAGGCATCAACTTTTCACGTTTGGCAAAAAGAACAACGGCGGCGTTTAACAGTCTCCCTTCGTTTATCAGATTAAACCCCTGTAATATATCGCGGACCGAGCGCGAACGCGGTTCGTCCATTCGCCCACGGCGAATGGACTCATTAATGACAAATTGTATTTCTTCATGGTCGAGGTCTTCTATTGTAAATCCCGTTGCCGGTTCGTTTTCCCACCGATGAACACGATGCACTTTCTCAATAATTTTGCGCTCGTATACCTCGCGGGGCATAACGCGAGTGGTCGGTCCATAACGGATATAGGGGCGACCTTCATAAGTAAAAAGACCACCCCCCGGTACTCGTAATACTATTACAGTTCGTTGAGCATCAAGCGAAACAGTTTCAATATCAGGAAATGCGGGCGGCTCAATTTGATCAATACAATTGGCAACATCTTCAAGGGTTCTTGCGCCTACTTCCTGCCCCACAATCGTACCATCGGGCGAAACGCCGAAAGTAACAAAGCCACCCATGCCATTGAGCATAGCACAGACAGTCTTTGCGGCATCGGTGCGTTGTCCTGTGCTTTTCTTAAATTCAACTTTGTCGTTTTCGCCTTATGCCACCAATGATTGAAGTTCTGCCAGATTCATACGCGCTACTCCTGATGAACAAATAAAAACAGTCCCACACCATTGTAGCGCGGGACTGTTTTCGATTCAATAGCGGTTTTAAATATCCAAGTTCCGCACCTGACGGGCGTGGGTTTGGATGAAGCGTTTGCGGGGCGGGACGGCACTGCCCATCAGCATATCGAAGGTTTTGTCGGCTTGCACCGCATCTTCAATGGTGACTTGAAGCAGGACGCGGTTCTCCGGGTTCATCGTGGTAGACCACAATTGTTCCGGGTTCATTTCCCCCAACCCTTTGTAGCGTTGGACATTGACGTTTCTGCCCTTCCACTCACGCAGTTTCGTCTCTTTTTGTTCGTCGTTGTAGACGTAGACTTCTTCCTTGCCCGCTTTCAGCAGATACAACGGCGGCTGGGCAATGAACAGGTGTCCATGCTCAATCAACGGTTGCATATAGCGGAAGAAGAAGGTGAGGAGCAGGGTACGGATGTGCGCCCCGTCCACGTCGGCATCCATCAGCAGGATAATCCGGCTGTAGCGCAGGTTGGATAGGTCGTAGTTGTCGGCAATCCCCGTTCCAAGGGCGGAAATCAACGCCTGAACCTCTTTGTTGTCCAGAATTTTGTTGATCCGCGCCTTTTCCACGTTCAGAATCTTCCCACGCAAGGGAAGAATTGCCTGGAAGCGACGGTCGCGCCCCTGTTTCGCACTTCCCCCGGCACTATCCCCTTCCACCAAATACACTTCGGTTTTTTGCGGGTCCCGTTCCGAACAGTCGGCGAGCTTGCCAGGCAGGGTCATGGATTCCAACGCGCTTTTGCGAATGACCATATCCCGTGCTTTTTTCATGGCGGCGCGGGCGCGGCTGGCGGTCATCACCTTATTGATGATTTCTTTACCATCCCGCGGGTTTTCCTGCAACCATTGCCCGAGCGCATCATTGAGGGTGCTGGAAACCGCCCCCGCGACTTCGGTGTTGTTCAATTTGATTTTGGTCTGTGCTTCAAATTGCGGGTCTTTGACCTTGACGCTGACAATCGCGGTTAAGCCTTCGCGTACATCGTCGCCGCTAAAGGTTGGCTCTTTCTCCTTTAGAAAGTTATTGCGCTTGGCGTAATCGTTAATCGAACGGGTCAGCGCGGTACGGAAACCCGTCATGTGGGTTCCGCCTTCCGGTTGGTGAATGTTGTTGGCGTAGGCGTGGATGGATTCTTGGTAGCTGTCGGTATACTGCATAGCGACTTCGACCAGAACCTCATCCACTTCTTTTTTCACATAAATCACCGGATGCACCCGGTCGCGGTTACGGTTCAGATAGGCGACAAAGGCGGCAATGCCCCCCTGAAAGTAATAGGTGGCTTCTTGCTCTTGCCCCTCCCGCTCATCCATAAAGCAGATTTCCAAACCGGGGGTGAGGAAACACATATCGCGGAAGCGGTGCGCCAATGTTTTATAGTTGTATTCCAAATCGGGAGCGGTGAAGATTTGACGGTCAAATTTCCATGTGGTTTCCGTGCCCGTATCGGTAGACTTGCCAATCACTTCCAATTTGGAAACAGTCTTACCACGCTCGTAGCGTTGACGATACACTTTACCATCGCGCCGGACTTTCACTTCCATCCATTCGCTGACGGCGTTGACTGCCTTTACCCCAATCCCGTGCAGACCCCCGGAAACCTTATAGCCCGCCCCGCCGAACTTCCCTCCGGCGTGGAGGTTGGTCATCACCAATTCCAAACCACTTTGTTTGTATTGGGGGTGAATGTCTACCGGAATACCCCGTGCATAATCTTTCACGGTGACGGTGAGGTCGTTATGAATAACAACTTCGATGCGATTCCCATGCCCTTGCAATGCCTCGTCCACCGAGTTATCCACCACTTCCGTAACGAGGTGATGGAGACCCATCAGGTCGGTGTTCCCGATGTACATCCCCGGACGTTTGCGGATTGCCTCCAACCCTTCCATTTTTTGCAGG
>CBKYSX010000066.1:0-10989 GCA_966690745.1 uncultured Ardenticatenales bacterium | reverse complement strand
CCGGGGTGGCACTTTGCGCCGCCGCCACGGTTGCCGCGTAATCCGGTTCCGGGGTCAGGGTTGCCGTCGGAATCCCCGGCGTTTCAGTCAGGGTCGCTTCGGGCGTGTTGGTCGGGCGTTCGGTGGGTGTAAGGGTGGGAGTGGAGGTGGCGCGGGGAGTCCACGTTGGCGGTAATTGCGACACCGCTTCGGCGGTAGGCGTGGGTTGCGCCCCGCTTCCGTTTTCCACAATCCCCGCCGCCGCCAGCACCGGCTTTGCCGCATCGGTCGCACCCAACAGCCCGAATAAGAGTACTGCCACCCCGCAAAGCGAACCGACAATAATGAGTCCGATGTTCAGTTGCTCTTCGGTCAGCTTGCCAAATCGTTCCATCGTTGAATCCTTCCCTTCTTAAGGCAGAACGTAGAAACGGCTTTTTTCTAAACCACAGAGAACACAGAGAGCACAAAGAACGTCCAAAACGGTTTTCTTTATGTCGTACTCTGTGTGCTTTGTGTCCTCTGTGGTTTATTCGTCGTTTCGGCTTTCTACCATAACAGGGACTACTCCGGTAGCCTGTTCGTTCCCACAAATTCGCGGGGAACCCGCCAAAATCGCTCTTGAATCCAATCCAAGCGCAATAGTTCATTGCCGGTGGGGTCGGCGTTGTTCGGAAGCATACTGGCGACGACCTGTTGCGGGTCTAAAATCGGGTCCCGCCCCAGCCGCCATTGTACGAGCCGTGTCGCCCACCAATCCCGTTGGCTGAGGGTGGCGGCAAGTGCATCACCCCCCTGAATGCTTTGATCGAGTCGGACAATTTCCAGCAAATTCCAGGCATCGTGCAAACTGATTTCGATTTCCGCCTGTTTTGCATCCCAGGTGGCAAAATGTGCGCCGCCCAGCCCCCACGCCAACACCCGCTCTTTCTGCAAGTAACCGATATGATACACCAATAATGCCGCTTGCACGTCACGGGGCAACCCCGCTTGTAATTGTTCGTTCACCCATTCGCGGTGCCGCCGCCCTTCGGCTTCCAATGCCTCGCTTACCATAGCAAAGGCTTGCGCTTCAACGGGTCCACCGATATGGCGCACGGCTTCTTCCGCCATTTGTCGCCGCCATTGGCGCATTGTCACCAAATCTTCCGGTTCGGGGGGGAGCATATCCGCCGTGGGCAGCGGCACCCGTTCCGGCACAATGATAATGCCGCTCTCGTTGCCAACCTGCGCCACTTGCGCCCGCGCCCG
Organism: uncultured Ardenticatenales bacterium; assembly: GCA_966690745.1. Taxonomy (GTDB): domain Bacteria; phylum Chloroflexota; class Anaerolineae; order Ardenticatenales; family Ardenticatenaceae; genus CBKYSX01. The sequence goes on along the minus strand of CBKYSX010000066.1, from coordinate 9,759 downwards.
TTCCGCCAATTGTTCCGCGCCCACTTCGGAATAGAGCGTCCCCAAATCGTAGAGAAGGGTGGCGCGATACAAGGGCGGCATAGCAGGACCGTAATGGGCGAGAATGCTTGCCTGCCGCCATTCCGTTACAGCTGCGCCTTCTAAGCCGAGGGCACGTAAATCCTTACCAATTTGAAGGATAAACTCGGCACGTTGACGGTCATCCAGTTCGGGGCTGAGCCGCGCCACGTCCGCCGCCGCGTACAACAATGCCGCCGCTTCGTTGCCCGATGTGTCGGCGCGAAGGGTGGCAAGGGTAAACAAATCACCCACCATTTCGGCATCAGGGCGCACCCCGCTTGCCATCCATAGGGCAAAGGCGGATTCGGTTTCGCCCCGTTGTAACGCCTCTTGCCAGACTTGTTCGGTGGGATAATCCGCCAGCAGGAGCAAGGTATACAGCGGTTCTACCTGTTCCGGCTTGATCATTGCCGTCAGGTCGCTTTCTACCACGCCCCGCGCCCGCGTACTGTTTTGCGCCACCAACCACCATACGCCCATTGCCGCCACCAGCCCGACGAGCAGAAAGGCGATAAAAAGCGCAGGCAACCAACTGTGGGTGCTGTTTTCACGGGGGATGGGTTGAACGACAGAGGAAACAGGTTGAGCCATGAACCCTAATTGCGTAATGCGTATTCGATGGAGCGGAAAACGATTCTATGGGATATAGAATACAAGGTTTTGCCGCGCCGCGATATATGCCATACGGACTGCCACGCCAAATCCACCCGATTATAAATGCCACCCCTGTTTTATGCAATAGGTGGTAAGAATTTTGCACTATTTTTAGCTACAAAAAGGGGAGTTCACGGGGCTGAAGCACCCGTGTTAAGAGAACGAAACCCTAAAGGGTTACAACCCCGTAGGAGTAGGGGCGGGTCACCTCTTCCAACGCCATCCCGCCACACCTGTGGCCCGCCCCGGAATGGAGCTGATTATCCCCGACCCGTCCGCCGATATGCCCTACGCAGGTCATTTATGCGGTTCGACGATTCAGGGCGGGTCACAGATTCCATTCCATACCCTCCATAAGATGTGACCCGCCCCTATGAACGAGGGATGGGTTGCCCCGTCCTAAGTTGTGTGTCTTGCGTCCTGTCGGTACGGCAGGGCGAAGCATCCGTCATGCCCCACGCCCGCCCGTTCACAAGATAGATTTCATCCCCCATGCCCATCGCGCAACCAACGCGGGCGGATGCTGTCGCCCCTACGCCCCAAAACCCTTTGCGTCCTTGCCCCTTTGCACCTCTGCGTTACGCCGTCCGCCGTTTTCTGCGTCCCGCGTCTTGCGTCCTGTCGTTACAGCGCGGCGAAGCATCCGTCACGCCATACATGAACCCGTTAAGCGGGTAGGTTTCATGCCGAAGGTACGCCGCGTAACCAACGCGGGCGGATGCTATCGCCCTTACAAATCTTCCCTTTTCCATAAGGTAGGCGGCGATTAATGACCCGTGTGTGCTTGTACAAGCGTAATTAGGGCGTGGGCGAAGGTGCGGGGGTTGACGGGTTTGGGGAAATAGCCGTTAAAGCCGAAGTGCGTGGCTTCTTGTTCAACCTGAAAGGAATGATAAGCAGTAATCGCCACCACGGGGATGTGGCGCAGAAGCAGGTTGGAGCGAACCGCGCTGAGCAGTTCCCAGCCATCCATGCCCGGCATTGCCAGGTCGGTGACAATCAATGCCGGGTGGTAGTGCGTCAGTAGGGTTAATCCTTCGCTTGCCCCCCGCGCGACCCGTACCTCTATGCCATAGTAGGTCAAAATTTTAGCAATCATTTGGGCACTATCGTATTCATCTTCGATCAATAGCACCGACCCGATAGGTTCACCATTCCCCATAAATCGCTATCCTACCGTCCCTTCGTTGGACGGTTCCCGTTCGATATGGTGCAAGCATTTCTGAATATCGGTGACAAAGGTTTTCATGCGAAAGGGTTTGGGCAAATAGCCATCAAACCCGGCATCGAATACATCGGCTTTGTCGCCCGGCATGACATGGGCGGTAAAGGCAATGACAGGCAAATAACGCCAGCGTTCGTCGTGGCGAATAACTTTTAACATATCCCACCCATCCATAAAGGGCATGGACAGGTCTAATAATAGAAAAGTAGGGGCAATCGTGGATAACAATGCCAATCCTTCAGCCCCGTTTTGCGCCGTATAAACGGTTGCGCCCGCATATTTCAACATCATTTCGCCGATGGTCAGATTGTCCGGCTCATCATCTACCAGCAATACCTTCCAAGTGGTCACATCATCCGGTGAAAATGAGGAGTCATTCCTGATAGTTAGAGGGTCCATGGGGGTGGTCCTTTCGCACGTTCACGCCTTTATATGCTTTAATGGTGATGCATAAGGGAAGTAAAACCGCTTGAAATTCAGAAAGAAACCCGGTTTCATGCCTTACCCTCACTTAGTGCACCACTACCTATACTTTTACCAAAAACAACTGTTCCTACTTGTTACGGGTTATGCCGGAATAGGCTCTGCTTCGTGGTGGGGATGGAGCGGTAACAGCACGGTAAAGGTACTGCCGTTGCCGGGTTCGCTTTTGACATGAATCGTGCCGCCCATCAGCAGGACGAGGCGGCGCACAATGGATAAGCCTAAGCCCGTGCCGCCATGATGCCGCCGCGAGGTACGGTCTACCTGCCAGAATTCATCAAAAATCGCATCTTGCGCGTGGCGGGCAATCCCGATGCCGCTATCGCTCACAACCATCTTCCAATGGCTATCATCGTGCCGGAGCACTTCCAGGCGTACTTCACCGCTATCGGTAAATTTAATGGCATTGCCCACAAGGTTGATCGCAATTTGTTTGAGACGAATCCCATCCCCTTCCAGCGTGTCGGGCAGGCGGGGGTCTATGTTTACCTCAAAGGTTAAACCTTTTGCCTCTGCCAAGCCGCGATTCTGCCGTTCCAGTTCTTGCACCCACGCCCCCAGCCGGAACGGTTTGGAGACAAGGGTCATTTGCCCCGCTTCAATTTTGGAAACATCCAGCACCCCGTTGATTAACCCCAGCAGGTGTTCAGCGTTGATGAGAACCCGTTGTTGGTATTCCTGTTGCTCTTGGGTCAGGTCGCCCGTCATCCCTTCCAATTGAATTTCGGTGTAGCCGATAATGGCGTTCAACGGGGTTCGCAATTCGTGGGACATGGTTGCCAGAAATTGGCTTTTTAAGTGGGTGGCTTCTTCGGCTTTTTGCCGCGCCACCACCAATTCCTGATTGGAGCGCACCAGAGCATTGTTCTGTTCCCGAATCTGCTCTTCTGCCTGTTTGCGGGTGCTAATATCATGCAGAACCATCACATAACCGCTAACCTTGCCCTGCGTATCGTGGAGGGGCGAAAGGCGCAAGTCCAGATAGCGCGGCTCTGCCCCGTTTTCCATCACCACTTCTCCGGTTACGGTGCGTTCCGCCCGGTAGCCTTCGATCAGGTCGGGGTAGTGATGAAGCGCGGGAAAGGCTTGCACCAACGGCGTTCCCAACAGGGCATCGGCAGAGTTGCCAAAGAGGGTCGCGGCAGTGGGGTTCAGTTCGATGATGCGTTCGTTCTTATCTAAAACCACCATTCCATCCGGCATCCCCGCAATCACGGTTGCCTGGGCAAAGGGGATTAAATCAAAGAGGTGGTAGCGCAGATAGCCCCAGCCCAGGGAAACCCCCGTAATGGTAAAGGCAAGCGGGGCGAGGTCTAATACCGTAGGACCAAAAATAGAAACGGCGGCACTGACATACGGGAAAATCACCGAAATGAGCAGGGTGCCGATTTGTTGTTGATATTGCCCTGTGGTTTCGGTAAAACGGCGGAACAACAGCACGGTTCCGGTGGTTAAGGTGATATAGCAATAGAGGGTATGCACCCAGAACCACGATGCCAGCGTGGATACATAAACGCCGAAGCCGCCCGCATCTACCGGTGTACTTTCCGTCCACATCAGGCGGTGGCTCTCATTGGTGGCAATCAGAATCAGGGTAATGGCGGGGATGAGTAGGAGTATCGCGTAATGGCGGCGGGACAACCACCGTTCGCGCCCCGTGTAATAGACCGCAAAAACAAACCATGCCACCGCAGTGGTGATGATGCCGGGGAATTTGGCACGGTATGCCCAGTATTTGAGCGTGGGGTCGGTCAGGTTAATTTCAAGGAGATAGGCAAGAATCCACCAGATCGCGCCCAGCAATAACGCAACCACCGAATAGGAGGTTGGTTTTGCCAGTTTCGATTGCCGCCCGACACGGTATGCCAGCCCCGCCAGCACCACCGCCGCCGTCCATAACGTTACAATAATAAGCGTTGCCATACCGAATGCTCGTTTGGGTGGAAGCGCGTATCGTTTTTACCAACATTCCGCCTTGATGGAACACAACGAAAGCCGGGGAGTTAGGGGGAGCGAGATAAGACGAACCCAATTATAAGAATAGAGTGTGTAATTGTGATTGAATAGGTATCCGGCGTAGTGAAGTGTCAGCGTGGGGGGGTGCAACGGGTGTGATTATATCGGATTGTTATAATCACCTGATAAGTATAAAGGGGTTTGGGCAAGGATGCAATTGTCTATACCAATTAAAATTGATCAGATACCTTGGTTGACTTTCGTTTATTGTGGTCGTATTTTAAGATTGTAAAGTTACTTTTTAGCATACTCTTTGATTCTCTTCCCATCAATAAGAGGGTAACGCCATGCGACCATTATTGCTATCCGTTTCAACATTTGTCTACACCCTCTTTGCATTCACTATATTTATCGCGGTATTGTTCGCCCTGCCGGTGCAGGCAGAACAAGTGCGTACCCATGCGACTGAAACCGTCAATCGTTCGGCTGATACGTCTGTCGCCTTCATTGAAAACGTGGGACAGTGGCGCGACGGGGCATTGTACCAAAGCCAGTGGCAAGGAGCGACCCTTTTTCTGGCAAAGGACGCGCTCTGGTTCAGTTATCTGGATACTCCCGCCCGCGATTATCCCCCTTTTGACCCGCTCACCGGAGCCACCAATGACCCACCTCCACGCGGCGGGGTGCATTTACGGTTATCGTTCGTGGGGGCGAATCCCAACCCTACGATTGAACCCTTTACCCCGCTTACTACATCCGTCACCTATTTACATGGCAATGACCCGACTGACTGGCGCAGTCAGGTTCCGCTCTGGGGTGGGGTACGTTACCACGAGTTGTATCCGGGGGTAGATTTAGAACTGCTTGGCATAGCGGGGCAACTGCGTCCCCGACTTGTCATTGATGAACATGAGCAGGTCAATCTGGCGCAAATTCGCTTACAGATTGAAGGCGCAGAGCAACTCATCCTCCAACCGGGCGGGTTGGTGGCGGCGAGTGCCACCGGAAGTCTCTATCCTTTACCTCTCTTTGAATTGGTTTTACTACCTGCCACTATAAAGGCAGGGAGCATCCCTCGCATTGAGGGGCAGGTGGTGCAGTCGCCCTTTCAGTCCCAAACCACTTCTTATACCTCCGAACCTGTATCACCCTCCCCCCCATCTAATCTGATCTATGCCACGTTCCTGGGTGGTAGTGATTATGACTATGGAACGCGCATCACACGGGATGCAAGTGGGGCCGTTTATGTCGGCGGCACGACCGAATCCTTCGACTTTCCTACCACCCCCGGCACCTTTGACCCCACTCCCGAACCCTCGGAATACCGTATTCAAGCGTTTGTGACTAAATTGAATCCCACAGGAACGGATCTGGTCTATTCTACTTTCATAGATGGGAACAATTCCGATTATGTCTATGGGATTGCGGTAGATGGCAGTGGGGCGGTTTATCTGGCGGGGGAGACCCGTTCGAGTAACTTCCCCACCACCCCCGATGCTCCCACCCCCGGCTTTGGGGGGCGGGTGGATGGTTATGCCTTAAAGATCTCTCCCTCGGGTTCCACTCTGGACTATGGCATGTATTTGGGCGGGGCGGAACAAGATTACGCCCGTGATTTGGCATTGGGGACGGATGGTTCCGTAGTCGTTGCAAGTACAACTCGCTCGCCTAACTTTCCCACCACTCCCGATGCTTATGACCCTACCGTAAATGACTTTGATATCTTTGTGACCCGTATTAATCCCGACGGAACTGAACTCATCTACTCCACCGCTTTGGGCGGCATGGTGAAAGAGCAGGCATTCAGCGTAGCACTCGATCAGTCCAACGCCGCGTATGTGTTGGGAAGAACGGAGTCCAACGATTACCCCACCACTCCCGGTGCCTTAGATACGACTCCAGCTATTGGCAATCTGGTTGTCACCAAACTGGCTCCGATGGGGGACGACCTCGCTTACTCCACCGCGATTGATGGACGGGTAAACTATTGGGCGGGGGCAATTGCCGTAGATGCTACCGGAGCCGCCTACTTCACCAGTGAGGCAGTTCTGAACGGCTTTCCGGTAACCCCGGATGCGTATGACACGACCTGTGGGATTACGGAAGGGTCGTGCGACGGGCAGGGACATAGTGACGGGGTACTCATCAAACTGAACCCCGCCGGAAGTGATGTGATTTACGGCACCTACTTCGGGGGTGGCTTAAACGAATGGGGACATGAGGTACAGATAGATGCACAGGGCAATGCCTATGTGATTGGACGCTCTGATTCTGCTGATTTCCCGGTGACACCCGGTTCCTATACGGTTGCCAGCCCTTACCTGAGTCCCTTCATCATTGCCAAATTTAACCCCACGGCTACGGAGTTACTCCACTTAACCCGTACTCCCGGCGCAGTGGGACAATCTATTCATGTCACACAGGAAGATATTGTCTGGTACGTGGGGTCGGTCGAACCGGACTATTACACCTATGAAACGACACCGGGAGCCTATGATACGACCTACAACGGCAATCGGGATGGCGCGGTGGGACGGTTGGTGCTTCCCAAAGCCGCCACCGTCACGGAGGTAGATTCAAGCGGTGGTGTTGCTCTCTCAACCATAGACACTTTTAGTGCAACCACGACCTTCGCAGCCGACACCTTTACCGCCACTGCCGTGTTTACCCATGCCCCGCGCCATCCTTTAAGCCTGCCGCCCATCTCGCCCTTTGTGGAAACGATAGGCGACCCCTTTGTCCATTACGCGACGATAGAGGGTGAAGAAACGACCCCGCGCCAGCCCTATACCTTGGCACTAACCGTCCCGCCGTCCTTCACGGACGCGCTCTTGCTCTATGTCTGGGATGGCACTGCCTGGCAACCGGATACCACCGCCACCTACGACCCTGCCACCCGTACCCTGACCGTCACCCGTTCCGCCTTCGGCTGGTTTTTCCTTGCCGCCACCGACCCCGCCCCGAATCCACCGCCGCGTTCCTTGTTTTTGCCGTTGATTTACAAGTAAATGATGCAGGAGTTACGCAGTTGAGGGCATAGGCAAAAAATAACAGGGAAAAAGTGTTTCGGTATAGGGGTGGTGTGAAAGAAACCGGGTTTCTGCCCTTCTAACGATGGAAAACCGAGTTTCGCCCGTCATTGTGACAACCCTTGTACAGACCCGCACTTGAAAAAATCTTTTTTTATTGGGACATTCCCCTGCTTTACGCTACAATCGCTTTTACGCTGTATGTTACTTGAAGCTACAGGCGATACGGGGGTGCAACCGCGCCCGCCAACCATCCTGAATAAAGGTGCGGGGGGTGCCTGTTAAGCCATTTCCTGCATAGTTTTTGAATGCAACGCAATGGCTGTTTTATCGCGCTTGCCCTGCTTCTGACCCTTGTCGTGGGGGGCATTGGCGGCGCACTGGTGGGGGGGCTTGCCGCCCTCTCCATCGAACGGGGCTATGAGCCGCCTGTTATTTCGGCGTGGATTCCAACCCAAACCCCCACACCGACAATGGTTCCAACGGCGACCCCGATACCCCCGACAGAAACCCCGGTTCCCACCCTTACCCCGACCCCGGTTCCGCCTACCCTCACGCCCGTCCCAACCGCCACCCCGTCCTTTGCCGATGTCGTGGCGCGGGTGCAACCGTCGGTGGTCACGGTTATTCTCTATTTTGATGGGGATTTATCAGAGCCGGTTTCGATTGGAACGGGGGTGGCACTGTTTGAAGAGAACATTATCGTCACCAATCACCATGTGATTGAAGGGGCAGATGTAATTCGGGTGCAAACCAGCACGGATGAAGAATTTTCCGCCGAACTGGTAGGCAGTGATTTCTTCAGCGACCTTGCCGTGTTGCGGGTGGAGGATACCACCTTTATCCCTCTGAATTTGCAGGATGCGATTGAATTGCGGATTGGCGACCCTGTTTTTACGGTGGGGGCGGCATTGGGGGATTTCCGTAATTCCGTCACCGGCGGCATTGTTAGTGGCTTAAATCGCTCGGTGGTCGTGCCGGAAGCAGGCTTTGCCTACGAATCGCTGATTCAGACCGATGCCGCCATCAACCCCGGCAATTCGGGCGGACCCTTGCTCAATAATAACGGGGAAGTGGTGGGAATTAACACCTTGATTGTGCGTGGCGATAGTGTTACCGAAAGCATCGGAGAAGGGTTGGGCTTTGCTATCGCCGGACCCACCGTGCGCGATATTGTGCAAACCTTAATCGCCGAAGGAGAGGTGCAACGCCCCTTCTTCGGAATTCGCCACGAACTGATTACCTTTGTAAACGTTTTTGAGTATGGTCTGACCGATATTCGGGGCGAGGTGGTATTGGGCGTAGAACCCTTTTCCCCCGCCGACACTGCCGGAATCGAACAGGGGGACATCCTGTTGGAGATTGACGGCGAAGAAATTAACGAAGACAATCCCTTCATTAACCTATTGATGCGCCATACCGTTGGCGATACTATTCAGGTGCTATTGCGCCGTGATGACAACGAAATCACGGTTTCCGTCACCCTCACCGAACGCACCTAACCTGCTATGATGCGAAACCCACTTCTCGCACCCTTATTTGTCCTGTTTAATGGACTGCGCGGCACTTTACTAGCCCTCATTCTCTCCCCCCTGCTCATCGGCTTGGCGCTCTGGCTACCGCCCGTTTCGCTCGGTTCCCGTATTTTTGAAGCGGGCTATACCCGGATTCCCACCGAAGGCGGCGCGGTAGCACTGACCGATGGAGCGGAAGTGGCGATGCCCGCCGATGCAGTTCAAGGTACGCCACCTTTGTTCCGCTTTAGTCAGGTCAGCCGTGCCGCGTTGGTGAATGGCACCGAACAGGGCGCGATTGCAGGTGCAGTGGCGATATTGCCCGAACAATTAGACCTGTTAGGGGATGTGTATGTGGCGGAAGTGCGCGAGGCTCCGCCCGCTTACAGCCTGTGGCGGCTTCCGATTCCGCCTGGCAGTGACCCCATCCATCAGGTAGATGTTTATGCGTGGAACGGGAGCCAATGGAATTGGATTCCGCATACGATTGCGGGCAACCGGATTGAAAGCCGTGCGGCGGGAATGCCCGTTGCGGTTGCCGTGCTGAAAGCCGAAAAATTAACACCCCAAATCGGGGTGATGTCCGACGAAAGCCTTGATTTCCTGACCCTGCGCGGTCCGGTAGTCTTGTCCTCCCTGTCGCCCCGTCTCTTCTTTATTCAGGGGGATGGCAATATCGGGCAATATTTCACGTTGAACCCGCTCTTTACCCAGAGCGGGGGGAGCCTGATACCCGTTCTGCGTAACGTAGACCCGAACGGCATTGTACGGAGCGACTTGATTGATAATCTGTTAGTAGACCAGGGTCGGTGGGAGGAACATTTCACCCGCATTGAGA
>CBKYSX010000065.1:0-10991 GCA_966690745.1 uncultured Ardenticatenales bacterium | reverse complement strand
TGATATTTCGCCTTCGTATCCATACTCCAATAATTGCAAATGAATTGGATGTTGAAAATATTTCAATTCTTCAACACGGCGACTAATAATTGCGTCTATCAAATTTGTAGGCTTAGAGGATTTCACTAAATATAACCAGTTAAACTCTTGTGTTTGTACATCTTGTGCCAAGTGTTTTTCATAAGGTTTAGCGGGAAAAGATGGTTCTTGATTGATAAGTAGCCAACGTTTATTGATTAACTTTGACATCCTATGTCCCTTTCAAGGTACTGAGTCTTGCATACTTTGTGGTTAAACACCGTTTCCCTTTATTAGTTGGACACCTTGAGGCACAATCGCTATAATCGTCCCTCCTAGCAGTTGTACAAATTTGAGGGTTAGGGTTTTCCGCATAGTTTATCATTCTGTGAATCAGAGGCTACTTTCCTCTACAATATAATTGTGCTAAGACAAACTCATGCTATCACCTTACCTCTTTCAATCCCTCAAATCCCTCACCACCCTCCAAAAAATCGCGGTGATTCAATTCCTTGCTAATGAATTGGAGGCTGAAGAATTGAAACGCGAACGATAGGTCAAATTAGAGAGAATAATCAACCAGGTTTTCGAGGACTATAGAGAGGCATTTGACCGGTTAGCCGAATCTGAACGGGCGGATGCCCAAAGGGTGCAACGTGAACAGCCGCTCCAAAACAGTGGCAATCGTAGCCCCCTCTAACAAACACACCATCCGGGGCAAATGATGACCGACCTGGTTCAGTGTCGGCTGGGGGTATCCGAAACCAACTGAACTGACTGATCCAACTGAACCAACCAAATACCGTTTGAGGTCAAGGGGGGTATCCGCAAATGCCTCAATCGCCCCCATTCAAAGGTTGCTACTCACCAAGGGGTCTCCAAAACAGCAGCAACCTTAGCAAGGATAGCAACCTTCATTGCATTCTTCACGGCTTCGCCTCCTTTGCGTGAGAACCCACCGTTCTTGGTGTCCTTCGTGTCTTTGTGGTGAATCGCCGTTGCCGTTCCTCTACCTCTCCCTCCGCCCTCTACCCTACACCCCTTGCGGCAGAATCACTGTAAACGTACTCCCCTTGCCCGGCGCGCTACTCACCGTTACCGTTCCGCCATGCAATTGCACAAACTCCCGCGTCAACGTCAACCCCAAACCCGTCCCCTCCCCTTCGCGGGTCGCGGAACTGTCCACCTGCCGGAACCGCTCAAAAATCAATTCCTGATCATCGGGCGAAATCCCGATGCCCGTATCAATCACCTCGGTTTTCAGCGTGGTCGTCGTGGGGCGGCTAATGATACAGGTCACAGAGCCGGTCGGGGTGAACTTAATCGCGTTGGAAGCAAGGTTATACAAAATCTGCTTGAAGCGCAGACGGTCCGCCACAATCGTGTCGGTATCGTCCTCCACCTGAAAATAAAACTCCAACTGCTTTTGCTGTGCCATCGGCTCCAACATCACGCGCAATTCCTCCAATGCCTCCTCTAAGGGGAAGCGTTGGCGGTTCAGCGTCAGCCGCCCCGATTCGATTTTGCTCAAATCGAGAATATCCTGCACCAATTCATGCAGGTGGCGCGAACTTTTGACGATGTTGGAAACATAGCGGCGTTGGTGGTCATTCAATGGACCAAAGAGCTCATCTTCCAAGACCTCGCCATGCCCGATGATAATGTTCAAGGGGGTTCGCAGTTCGTGGCTCACCGTTGAAACAAACTCACTCTTCATGCGGTCTAACTGGCGCAATTCGTGGTTCGCCTCTTCCAATTCCTGAATCTGCTTCTCTAACTTGGAGACCAGATCGCTGGCATATTTTTCAACATAGCGCAGACGGTCTTTGTCCTCCATCTCCTCCGTTGCCGAAGAGGGGTCTTTCAGGAACTCTTCCACCCGTTCAATCAGCGTGTCTATGTCAATCGGCTTCTGCAAATAGCCATCACACCCCGCCGCCAGCGTCCGTTCTCTATCGCCATGCAACACATTGGCGGTCAACGCCACTACGGGTACGGAGCGCAATTTGTCAATGGACTTAATCCGCGTGGCGGCGGCATAGCCATCCATCCCCGGCAGGTTGATATCCATCAAAATCAAATGCGGCTCCACCTCCTGCGCCGCCCGCACCCCCGACAAGCCATCTTCCGCAATGACCACGCGGTAGCCCTGCGATTCCAGCACGCGCCGCACCAACAACTGATTTTCGTGATTGTCCTCAACGTACAAGATGGTTTCGTTCATAACGTGGGGATTTCCGTTTCTGTCGCCCATGTTCCCCGCCCTAAAGGGACGGGGCTAAAAAGCAGAACAGCCGTTTGTTTATTAGCCCCGTCCCTTTAGGGCGGGGAATGCGATGTACCAGCTGTATTTTTTCAGAGCTAACCCGCTATTCCACCCCATCCATTTTGCCGTTGACGGGCGTGGTCGCCAACAGCGCATAGTCGTCTACCACCGGGACGGTGATGCGGAAGGTACTGCCCGCGCCCTGCCGCGAATCCACCCAGAGCCACCCGCCATGCAATTCCGTGAAGCGGCGGGCAATCGCCAAGCCTAAGCCCGTTCCACCCGCCCGTTTGGGATGGGTAGCACTCAGTTGGCGGAATTCTTCAAAAATCGCCTCGTGGTCTTCGTCCCGAATCCCGACCCCGGTATCGCGCACACTGATTTCAATAAAACTGCCATGCGGGTCGCCGATGCACTCTTTTTTGCCATCGCGGGGTTTGACCGTAGAAACGCGCCGCGCCGCGACAAAAATCGCCCCTTTTTCCGTAAACTTAATTGCGTTGGAAATCAGATTCAGCAAAATCTGGCGAATACGGGTCGAATCGGCGTGAATCGGCGGCAGATTTTCTTCAAACGAGGTTTCAAGGCGTAATTTCGCCTCTGCCACCTGCGGTGCCACCGTCTGAGCCACTTCCTCAACCAACGGCGCAACCTGCACCTGACGGCGGGTTAATTCCATACGCCCCGCCGCGATCTTGGACAGGTCGAGAATATCATTAATCAGCGACAACAAATGTTGCCCCGACCGGTAAATCGAAGAAACATCCTGCTGTTGCGGCGTGGTCAGCGTACTGCCCTCCGTGCCACGCAAGAGCAACTTGGAGAAGCCGATAATCGAATTAAGCGGGGTGCGGAGCTCATGGCTCATGCTGGCAAGGAACTCACTTTTCAAGCGGTCTACCTCGCGCAGTTGCGCCACGACTTCGCGTTGGCTGGCAAAGAGCCGCGCATTCTGAAGGGCCACCACCACCTGGTCGGCGATGGTGGCAAGTACCGTCACCATATCCTTACTGAAGGGGTCTAAGCGGGTACTATGCACATCCAATACCCCCAGCACCTCGCCGCCCAGCGTCAGGGGGAAGGTCGCCTGTGCGGCAGTGGCGGGAAGCAGAGGGTGGCGTTCAAAGAGCGGTTCGTCATCCACATCATTCGCCACCATCGTCGTGCGCCGTTGGTAAGCATGACCGACCAGCCCCTGCCCTTCCCAGATCACATGTCCCTTTTCGGTCAGCGTATTCCCCACCGACCCCGCCGCCGCCCGCAGGCTCAACCGCCCCGCATAAGGATCATCCCACAGATAAATCGCCACATGATGGAACTCGAACCGTTCGGCGATGAGTTGCACCACCGCCTTCAACAGTTCCCCTTCATTCAACATCTGGGTCAGCCGTTGCCCCACCTGCGCCGCCGTTTCAACATCGTGGGCGCGGCGGGTGGCATCATGGTACAGCCCGGCATTTTCAATCGCGGAAGCCAGATGGGTTGCCATTGTCTGTGCCAGCTCAATATCTTCGGGGGTAAATTCCCGTTCGTGCCCGCGTACGACATCCAGACTAATCGAACCAATCACCCGGTCGGGAGTCAGCAAGGGCACCACCAACATCGCCACATAAGAACGGGGGTGCGTACCGGCGCGAATCGTCACCGCCAACGGGTCATTGTCTACATCGCGCACATAGATAGGTTGGCGCGTTTCCATCATCTTTTCGATGAGCGGATTGCCCACCACCGGCACCACAATTTCCTGCTCATGCTGATAGCCATCTTCGCGGTATTGCGCCATCAACCGCCCGATACTGTTGTTCCGTTCATAAAGCAGTAAGCCCGACTGCTTCACGCCAAACAACTTCGCCATTGCCACCACCGATTCTTGCAGGGCGTGACTTAAATCCAGCGAGGCGACAATGTTGGCGGAAAGGTCGTTCAACGCGGCGAGGCGGCGGGCGCGGAGTTGGGTTTCTTCCAACAATTGCACCCGTTCAATCGCCAATGCCGCCTGATCGGCAAGGGTCTGGTAGGGGCGTAACAGTTCGCCATCCAACCCCATATATTTGTTGCTCATCAACAACAGCCACCCGACCACCTTCCCCGCCACGCGCAACGGCACAAGGGCTATCGAACTCGCGCCGATCTGTTTCAGAATGGCGCGGGTCACTTCGTCCAGCTGTTGATCTCCGCCCACATCCCCCACCACCTGAATGGAATCCGTTGCCATGTGATAAAGGGCAGGGAGCAAATGTGCCTGTAGGCGGGTTCCGGGCTGAATCAGCATGGGGTTGTGGGTGGGGTTCCACACCGCCGCCACCAACAACGCGTTATTCGTTTCGTCCTGCCCTTTTTCGGGGAGCAGTACCGCCGCCCGTACAATATGGGGTACGGCAAGATTGCCCATCATCCCGCCGAGAAGCGAATCGGCATCCTGCGCGGCGGAGATCGCGGCGGCGGCATTGTAGAGCCGTTCCCGCTCTTTCAACTGGCTTTCGACTTCGCCAAAGAGTTCGGCGTTGTTCAACGCCATCGCTACCTGATTGCCCAGCGTTTCAATAATAGCGATGTCATGTTGGCTAAAACTGTTGGCGTACCGGCTATGCACATCCAACACGCCCAGCACGCTCGCCCCCACCCGCAATGGTACTGCCATTTCCGCCTGGGTTTCGGGCAGATGGGGCGCACGTTTGTAATATTGTTCGTGCTGAACATTCCCCGCCAGCAATGCCATGCCCCGCGCCCCGACAAAGCCCGGAATCCCTTCGTCATTGTCCAGCGTGTATTGCCGCCCCGCAATGGCGCGTTCCGCCATGCTGTCCCCTGCCCCCGCGCGGTGCATCCACTGTTCGCGGTCGGGGTCATACAGGAAAATCTGGGTGTAGTAATAGCCAAAGTTGCGTGAAACCAGACGGCACACTTCGGTCAACAATTGGTCAATGTTCAGGATGGAGGTAATACGCTGGCTCACCTCAGCGGCAGTACCAAGTTGCACTGCGAGGGGGTCTTTTTCGGGCGGGGTTTTGGTTGCCTGTTGAATCGCGTGTGCCAGTGGCAGGAAAAGCGCATCCAACGCCGCACCCTGCGCCTCATCCAGCGGCTGGCGGGCGTAGAGGTCCAGCAATGCCACCATCTGCCCTGCCACTTCCAATGCCATCAACCGCCGTTCGGTTTCGGGGTGAAAATGGGGCGGCGGGCTATCCTTATTCAAGTCGAAGGGACTGTTGAGGGTGGCGGTGCGCTGGGCGTGGGGTTGCATATGCCGCACCACCATCATGGTGCGCGGGGCACGATGCACCGTGTACTCCCCTTGCCGGGCGGTGAGCAATTTCCAGCCGCCATCCGGCGAGGGTTGATAGAGATAAACCGCCGCCACAGGAAAATGGCGGAAGAAAATATCCACCGCCTGATCCATTAACGCCGTCAGATTGACGGGCGACCCCACTTGTTTTGCCAGCAATGTGGCGAGTTCAAGGTGACTGCTGATTGCTTCGGTAGTCACAACCTATCCGTAGTGCATAGTGTATAAACGGCGACCTAACCCCCTGTCAAAGCGGAAAGATTTTCGGCTCTCCCCCTCCTTGGAGGGGGTCGGGGGGTGGGTTCCGTTTATGCACTATGGTCTATGTAATATGCACTGTCGTTATGCCGCTTCGCCCTGCAAAAATCGTTTCACGGTTTTAGGGAGTTCGCGGGTGTTCACGGGTTTCGTCAAATACCCGTCACAGCCCGCCGCCAATGCCCGTTCCGCATCCCCGACCATCGCGCAGGCGGTCAGCGCAACAATCGGAATCGCTTTCGTTTCATCATCTGCCTTCAACTGGCGGGTCAGAGCGTACCCATCCATTTTGGGCATCTGAATATCCATCAAAATCAAGTCGGGGCGGTCGCTTTTTAGCATTTCCAGCCCTTTTTCACCATCCTGCGCCCACGACACCCGAAAGCCGTAAAAGCTCAATAAATCAACCACAAGGGTCGCATTGGGGGCGTGGTCTTCTATCACCAAAATATGCTGTTGGGGTTCTTCGGACATACAATCACCAGACTTTACGCTACCACAATATAAATAAAAGTTCCGCCACGCGACCAACACATGACCGAAGGATGAAGGGGGGTAGGGCAAAGTGCCTTTTGCGTTCCCGATAAGGGTAAAGTATTGTATCAAATATACAATAAGTTGTCAGTCCCACCCCATCGCCATAAGGTTGAAACCTCATGCCGGAATGGTCACAGCACGAAGTTACCTGTAGGGGCTTACCCGTGTTGTCGCCCGTCGTGTCGGCTTCATCCGACTTCCCATATCAGCGTGAGGATTCAACCTCATAATACGCACGATACAATTGATAGAAACGGTAAGGGGAATACCCATTCTATCACGGTTAGAAAAAGCAGACCAACGTTGAAAATTCAACAGGAGTACCCCTTGGAACGAGTGGTTATTACAGGGCGGGGAGCAATCACCCCGTTAGGATTAAATGCCGCCGCCACATGGCAAGGGTTGGTGGCGGGGAAATCGGGAATTACCCGGATTGCCCATTTCGATGCGGGCTTGTTCCCCGTCCAAATCGCGGGTTATATCCATCAATTTGAACCAACCGACTATTTCCCGCGCAAAGAGGCGAAACGGTTGGCGCGGTTTAGCCAGTTTGCCCTTGTCGCGGCGCAGGAAGCCGTGCGGGATGCGGGGTTGGATTTCGGGCAGATGGATCGGGAACGGGTGGGGGTCGAGATGGGCAATGCAGTGGGCAGTGTGGAAACTATCGTGGAGCAATTTGAGATTCTGAAATCGAAGGGACCGCGCCACCTGGTTCCCACCGTCATTCCCGGCGGCTTAATCAACATGGCAACATGCCAGATTGCCATGCACTTTGGTCTGCTCGGTCCGGGAGGGTCGCCCGTTGCCGCCTGCGCCACCGGGCTATACGCGCTGGGGGATGCCTTCCGGCGGCTTCAGCGTGGCGAAGCCGAGGTCATGGTGGCGGGGGCGTGTGAATCCTTTATGCACCCCGTTGCGATTGCGGGTTTTTGGCGGATACAGGCACTTAGCACCCGCAATGATGATCCGGCAGGGTCTTCACGCCCCTTTGACTTGGAACGGGACGGAACCGTGATGTCCGAAGGGGCGGCATGTTTCATTTTAGAAAGCGAACGCCACGCGCTGGAACGGGGTGCAACCATTCTGGGGGAAATCGTCGGCTTCGGGCAAAGTCTGGATGCCTATCATCTGATTGCCCCGGATGAGTCGGGCAGTGGGGCGGCGCGGGCGATGCGACTGGCATTGCGCGAGGCACACATTGAGCCTACCGAGATTGATTGGATGGTCGCGCATGGCACGGCAACCCCCTTGAATGACCTTTCCGAAGTCCGTGCCATGAAATTGGCACTGGGCGAGGCGGCGTATGACATCCCCATCACTGGCTTAAAATCCATGACCGGGCATATGCTGGGCGCGTCGGGCGCAGTGAACGTACTGGCGGCGGTAGAAGCCCTGCAGGAGGGCACGATTGCCCCTACCATTAATCTTCACACCCCCGATCCCGAACTAGACCTTGATTTTGTCCCGCTTACCGCACGGCAGAAAATCGTCAATGTAGTAATGACCAATGCCTTTGGCTTCGGGGGGCAGAACGGGAGTTTGATAATCAGGGCATATTCATGACGAATCGTAAAAGTTGTCCTGGCACTTCGCTTAACAAGGCAAAATCTGCCTACAGTTGGGGTAACGACTACACCCCCAAAACGATTCGCCTTTGTTATCGCCTTTACGGGCGGTGCGTTTCACCATCGGAACGTTGCAAAGCGGACACATCGGAATATTGGGCGGGGCGGCGGGTGATGGCGTAGGACGTACCGCACTTTTATGGAGAGGGACGGGCGGAGCCGTCATTTGCTCCACCAGATAGGCGATCCCGGCAGGGGTTAAACGGCGGCGGGTATCTTTGGTAAGAGCAGTAAGCGCATCCCCGATACTTTCAAATACTTCAAAAGCACAATTGTACGCTTTCACCCATTTTGCATCTGTAAAAACCACTTTGGCTTCGATCAGTTCCGCTACTTTCGGGGGCAGGGTGGGGTGTTGATACCGTTCCAGCCACTGTTGCAACCAGTAAAGATGGCGCGAAATCTGATGGGTCGGGCTGTCGCACGGAACCCATTGGTTCCCCGCCCGCCGCGACCACGCGTCCCGTTTGCCCAGAAAAGAGCCTTGCCACGCTTTGGTTTCGACAATCACTAATCCCGGTGGACCAATGAGCAGATGGTCCAATTGGGCATAATCGCCGGGGCGGGGAAAAATAACAAAAGGCGTAAACAAAAGCCATTCATCGGATAGATGCTCTAACAAAGCATGGGCAACCTGATACTCCCCGATTGCCCCTTTCCGGTAATACCCCTGTTCTTGAATTTCCTGCCGCGCTACGGTCAAATCGGTCAATAATTTACCCAACAACGACGAACCGTATTGTTGTTCGCTCTTTTCGCGGAGTTGATTCCGGCGGGATTCTTCAATTGCATCAATCCCAACTTCATAGACAGACCGTGCCGACGGATGTTGCCGAATCAAACGTGCCATAGATAGCCCCTTACAATTTAATTATCAAGTACCTTAGTATATCTATACCAATAATTTTGGCTATCTTCATTTAGGGACGAGGGCGAGTCAATAGGTGCATTTTGAATCGCCATGCCCTGACCCGCCCCTACCCCAAATCCTTCTGTGTCTCCGTTCCTCTGTGTTACGCTGTGTCGTTGCCGTTCACTAATCACTAACCACTTTATCACTGTCTACTACCGCAAATGGTGATTATCCAGCAACCCCGCAAACTCCCCGTGCGCTAGATTCTGCACCGTAGGGCTGGTGAGGAAATCAATCGGGAATCCGGCGCGGAAGCCCGAAATTTGGTCTAATTCCGCCATCTGCTCCAACGTCAATTCAAAATCCAACGCCGCCAGATTGTCCTCTATCTGATAGAGTTTGCGGCATCCCAACAACGGAATCACCGTTCCCGGTTGCTGGCGCACCCAGTTAATCGCCACCTGTGCCGGGGAGCGTTCCCACACCGCCGCAATCCGTTTCACCGCCTCGCCCGCCTCTCGGTCACGGTCGCTAATCGAACGATTGCGCTTTGATTCATCGCCGGTGGTATCACTGTATTTCCCGGTCAGCGTCCCCGCCCCCAGAATCCCCCACGGAATAATCGCCAGGTCATGATACCGCGCCATCGGCAATACTTCCCGCTCCACATCCCGATTCAGCAAATTGTAGGGAACCTGTACCGCTATCGGGCGCGTCCAGCCCTGCCCTTCTGCCTTCGCAATCGCCGAACTGATCACCCACGACGGCGTATCGCTAAAGGCAAAATACAAAATTTTGCCCTGACGCACCAGGTCATCCGCCCCGCGCAACACTTCTTCGACAGGCGTGGTGTAATCCCACATATGCAGATAGAGCAGGTCAATATAATCGGTGTTCATCACCTTTAACGACCGCTCGACAGTGGTCATCATTGCCTTGCGGCTGTTCCCGCCCAGATTCACATTCTTCTGATTGTCGCTCGTCAACCGCAGGGTATATTTCGTTGCCAGCACAAAGCGGTCCCGTTCGCTGTGAACGAACTCCCCCGCATACTTTTCGCTGGTTCCGTTCGTATAATTGGTCGCGGTATCAATAAAATTACCCCCCGCCTCCACATATGTATCGAAAATGGCGCGGCTGGTGGCGTAATCAGCACCCCAGCCCCAATCCTCGCCAAAGGTCATCGTCCCCAACGCCACCTCGCTGACGCGCAAGCCCGACTGTCCGAGTAATTTGTATCGCATGGCTATCCTTGTAAGTGAAGAGTGAAAAGTGGTTAGTGAATCGTGAACAGCATATCGGGAGTCCACCGTGCAGACATGGTGGAGGGACATGTTCCCCCTCTTGGGAGGGGGTTAGGGGGTGGGTTAGCCGTTGTTCCCGTTTCGTGCCATTCCTATCCACAAAGTGGACGTTGTGGACTCCCATCTTTCTGCCCTAATGGTAAAACGGGAACCCCCTTCACACAACCTCCCTTTTCGGGTAGGCTTCTACCACCCCGCTCTTTCGTTTCAGTCGCCCCCCTTCCCTATAATGAACCCCAAACCACCACTATTGCACCCCGGAAAGGACCCCACGCATGACAGCTCACCCCAACCCCGCCGTCATTGAATGGCTGTTGGATGCCGACCCCGCCATTCGCTGGCAAGTTCTACGCGACCTCACCGATGCCCCGCCCGACACCGTTGCCGCCGAACGCGCCCGCATTGCCCACGAAGGGTGGGGCGCACAGCTGTTGGCGTTGCAAGGGGAAGATGGGCAATGGGACGGCGGCGCGTTTTTCCCCGGCTGGAAGGTCCGGCGCGAAGCCCCGCCCGAAGGCTACCCCGAAGGTCAGCCCTGGACGGCTACCGCGCCCACGCTCGCCCTGCTACACGAGTTCGGAATTGACTCCCACCATCCGAAAGTGCAAGCGGCAATCGCGCAGGTGCGGGAACATTCGAAGTGGGAACACGATGGACAGGATTTTTTTAGCGGCGAGGTGGAACCCTGTATCAACGGCATGACGGTGGCGATAGGGGCGTATTTCGGTCAGGATATTGAAGGCATCGTGGAACGCCTGTTAGGGGAACAACTCGAAGATGGAGGTTGGAATTGCGAGGCGGAACGGGGGTCGGTGCGCTCCTCTTTCCATACCACGATTCGCGT
>CBKYSX010000064.1:0-11197 GCA_966690745.1 uncultured Ardenticatenales bacterium | reverse complement strand
ATCTATGTAGGGCAGGTGAGCTTCCGCAAAGGGTTGCAGGATTTAGAAGCCGTGATTCGCACTATGCCAGCGGATGCCTTCGAGTTTACGCTTGTGGGAACAGTATTGCCAGAAGCCAGAGCCATTGTCACGCGTTTTCCTACAAATGTCACGGTGGCAGGGCATCAACCCCAACCATCGTTGAAAGAATGGTACCAAAAAGCAGATATTTTTCTTTTTCCCACCATTGAAGATGGATTTCCCGTCGTCTTAGCACAGGCACAAGCGGCGGGATTACCCATTCTCGCCACCACCAACTGCTCCGCACCTGATTTCATAGAAGAAGGCAAAAGCGGGTGGATCGTCCCGATTCGCGCCCCTGAGCGAATTGTTGAACAATTAGAATGGTGTCATGCCAATCGCCCTGCACTCGCAGAGATGGTACGATACACCTATGAAAACCCGTATGTACGGGATTGGCTGGACGTGGGACGAGATTATCTAACCCTCATGCAAAGGTTGGTGGCGCAACGATAAATCCGTTACGGCATCTCCCGAATCCTGTGATGAGCAACCTCCCAAACGAACCCGAAGAAAAGAATCCGACCGGAGAGGATTTAACGATCCCCGCGTCTGCGCCCCAATCCTCACCGCCACCAGAATCAACTGCAGATGAAAGTACACTAGCCCTGCCGGACAGCCCACCTGCGCCTGTTGCCGCACCACCTGTACAGAGTGAGCCGTTGGCAACTCGCAAGCCCACGGTTCAGGAAGAAGAAGGACTTGCACCGCCCACCAAATCAAAACCCGCCGCCGATGCGGGTATCTTCCGCAAACGGGTTAATTTTCAAGATATTTTGATTTCGTTGGGCAGTGGTGTGTTGGGGGGTGGAATGGTCTTATTGCTTTCCTTTGTAGCGCAATTGCTCTTGCGAGGCACCTTTGCCGAAATGGGAACCAACATCCAGTACCCTGTTGAAGTAGCATTGATTGGCGGGCTTGCCTTCTTTGTTGCATTGGGGTTAGGTATCTGGCAACGCATTTTAGGCTTTGTTGCCGCGCTGGTATCGGGCTTGTTAATTGCATTGGTGTTATTTGCCATCTGGCAGGTAAACGGAGGCAGTGCGGCAGACCCCGAAACACTGGAAGGGGTCAATCTCCTGCTCTTCGGGTTTCCGGGGATTCTCACCGCCGTCGGGTTGAGTGCATTGGGCGGCTGGGTGGGAATGCAGGTACGGATTGCTTTCGGTGCGCCCGCCGCACTTTCAACCCCCGCAAAAGTCGGTGTGGGTGCGATTGGGATTTGGGCAGTCGGGGAATTGGCGGCAAGGATTGCAGGCGCATTTGTTATCCCACCCCCCAGCCAGGCGATGTTATTGCCTATGGTCCTTCCAATTGCCATTGCGTTCCCGATTATTACCGCCATCAGTGTATTGGTGGGCTATCGCGGTGGGGTTAAAAAAGAAGATTGGGATTATCGCTGGAGCGGAGTCAATCTTGCGATTGGCGGAGTGGTGGGCTTAATTCTATTCGCGCTCACTTTCTTTCTGACCCGTCAATTGGATATGGGATTGTTTAGCGGAATTGCCGCCGATGCCGCCGCCCGTCTGGACAGTGCGATTGCCAATGCCGATATGGTCTCGCGCCTTGGCTATGTCGGCATCGTGGGGTTGCTGGTGCCCATTACCGAAGAATGGGTATGGCGCGGTATCGTGCAGACAGGGTTGACCAAAGGGATGGGGCGCGTCACGGGCGTTATCATTACCGCTTTGGCATTCGTGCTAAAATACATCTTGATTTCGCTCTCCATCGGCAACCTTGTTACTCTGCTGGTGGTTGCCATCGTGCTGGGTCTGGTTCGGGCGCGGGCGGGAACGGCGGCAAGCACCATAACTGCAATCGTCACTCATCTGCTGACTGCTGTGATTCTAATTGTAACTTAGTCGGGGAAGAGAACCGCATGGAGTTATAAACTCTACTTACCTCTCTCCACATTTCTCTCTATGGCTACTGCCTATATCTGTCCATCCTGCCACCTTGAACAGGATACCAAAGATGGGTTCTGCCGCGACTGCGGTACACAAGTCATACATCTGCGCTATTGCGATAGTTGTGGGGTAAAAACACGCGGGCCCGAAGATTTCTGCCGTGAATGTGGCACCCGCCTGCCCGCCATCGTGCCATACAATGCACCCACCGCACGGGTAGATAGTCCTGCCTCGAAACCATCTCCATCGGTTCCTACGGATACCCCGGCATGGTTGAAAGGAAATGACCCTCCGCCTGCGCCTGCTTCGGTACCGCGCCGCAGTAGCTCAACCGCCACCCGTACCAGTACCAAAGAGGATACTCCGGAGTGGCTACGTGGTGCGGGACGGGTGGATGATAGTATTCTAACACCTCGCCCCTCCCCCGTATCGCCGCCTGCACCCCGTTCCGCAACACCGCGTTCCAATACGAACACGAATTCCCCGGTGTTGGTACGCCGCCAAACACCCACCCCTACGAATTCGGCAAATCGCAATTTGCAGGCGTTGTTGGGATTAATCTTTGCAATTCTAGGGGTAGTGACAGCCCCCAATACCATTATTATCGGCTTAGGGCTGATTGTCATTGCAATGGTGGTTGGCGGAAAACCCCTACTGGAGATGAGTACGGCGGGGTTTCATCGGGTTGTGGATTGGATTTGGGAAGACCCTGTATTGCGGAAACGAATGTTGGATGAATAATGGGAGGGTGCGTGTTGCACCCTCTTTTTCTTGGTAAAGAATTTCCCAATGAATGATACCATTTTAGTCTTAGGGGTGTTAGGTGTAGCCATTGGAGGATTGGTATTGGTTGCTTCCCGGTTAGACCGTCGCGCCAAAACCGAAGGGGCATTGTTGACGGGGAAACCCACCTTGGGTGGAAAAATCCTTGCCTTTCTGCTGGGGAGTGTGCTCCTGGCTTTCGCCCTATTTTCGATGCGAAACGGTTTGATTTCGATCATGGGCGTTTTCTCCATTGCGCTGGGTGGGGCACTTATTGCTTATAGTTTCGGTTTCTACTCTCTCTTCCAACGGAGATAATCCTATGGCAGTGCTTAACCTTCAGAAAGCCATCCGCTCATTGGAAAAAACGCCCGTTATCCTGCATACCATCCTAAAGAGCATGACACAGGAAGAAGCAATGCGGGCGACAGATGGTCCCGATGGGTGGAGTGTTTTGTTCATTGTCTGTCACTTGCGCGATTGTGAAACCATTTTTCTGGAACGGGTGCGTATGTCGGTGGAATTGGATAAACCCACCTTGCACTACATTACCAACGACGAGTTGATTCAGAAGAATGACTACGCGAATCAAGACTTTCAAGAGGTGAGGGCAGAACTGGCAACCCTGCGCGAACAAACGCTTGACTATATCCGCCCACTTACTGAGGAGCAGTTGATGCGAACGGGTATTCATCCGATATGGGGCGAAAATACGGCGTTGGATTATATTGTGAATATCGCGCTCCATGATATTGACCACAGCGAACAACTAATTAAGACCCTGGGCTATTTTCACAAGGACAGCCTTTGACCTTATGAGGTAACAATGCAGGATTCTTACAATTTCCGCTCTTGATTAGAATTGAGGGATACGATACCAAAAAGAGGAATCAATATGCACCGATTTAAAGAGCCGACCAGTGGATTTACGCACCTCGCAGGGGCAATTTTTGGCGTGGTAGCACTTATCCTGTTAACTGCTTATACATGGGACGAACCTGACAAAATGGTTTCGATGCTGGTTTATGGAATTAGTCTGGTTCTGCTCTATTCTGCGAGTGCCGCCCTGCACCTTATCAAAAGCTCGCCGCGTCTCTATCTGTGGCTGAACCGTTTCGACCACGCCGCGATTTACTGTCTGATCGCCGGAACCTATACCCCATTCTGTTACAATGTGCTGACAGGAAGCTGGAGATGGGGAATGTTGAGCGTAATATGGGGCTTGGCGTTGTTAGGGGTATTGTTCAAATTGGTCTTTATGAAGAAAGAAGGCGCCGGACATCTTTCGACCCTGCTTTATGTGGGGATGGGATGGGTTGCTATCATCGCCCTGCCTAAATTGCTGGAAGGTCTGCCCGTAACAGCAGTATGGTGGATGGCAATCGGCGGAATTATTTATAGTGCAGGGGCGGTGATTTTTGCTCTGCAACGTCCTAACTTCCACAAATATTTCAATTTCCACGACCTCTGGCATATTTTTGTACTGGCGGGAAGTGGTATCCATTTCGGTGTCATCTTCCGCTACTTGGTTCTAGCCTAACATTTCGATCCAACAATCGTGCCCTCGCAACCTATTTTCCTCTTTTCGCGTACAGATTCCTTGAATCCATAACGCAATTCGACCTTGCCCCCATTTCAAGAGTGGACTATCATTTTGAGTAGAGGCAAGTGAAAATTCAGTGGGTTGGGCTATAGCCTAACCGACATTCCACGTTTACCAATTCCCGAAAGGAAAGAGCAATGGGCGTTATCTCCCGATTTTTTGCGATGATTCGCGCCAAAATGAGCCAACTGCTCGAAGGCGCAGAAGACCCCGGTACCTCCCTTGATTATTCATACCAACGCCAACTCCAACTTCTGCAAGAAGTAAAGCGCGGCATTGTGGAAGTCACCACGAGCCGCCGCCGTCTTGATTTGCAAGCCGCCAAATTACGCGAAAACGTAACCAAATTGGATGGTCAGGCACGGTTGGCATTAGAGCAAAACCGCGAAGATTTGGCACGGTTGGCATTGCAACGCAAACAAGGCGCACAAATGCAACTCGGTGATTTGGATACCCAGATCACTACGTTGGATGGCGAATTAAGCAAGTTGCAGGAATCCGAAGCAAGACTCCGCACCAAAGTAGATTCCTTCCGTATGCGGAAAGAAACCATTAAGGCACAATACAGCGCGGCAGAGGCGCAGGTTCGGATTGGCGAAGCCGCCACCGGCTTGAGCGAAGAGATGGCGGATATTGGCTTGGCGATTGAACGCGCCGAACAGAAAACCGAAGCGATGAAAGCGCGGGCGTTGGCGATTGATGAACTGGTCGAACTCGGTACATTGGAAGACCACATCGGCGGCGATTCGCTGGATCGTGAATTGGCACAATTGACGCGGGGCAGTGATATTGACCGCGAACTGGAAGCGATGAAACGGCAATTGGGCGCAGGCAAAGCCACCCCCCAACTGCCTTCGGGTGGCGATAGCGGCACTGCCGGCAGTGGCTCGGTACGCGAAACGGAGGTGACGCAATGATTGTTCGGATTGCAACTGAGGGACAATACCGCCTGAGCGATGAGGCAATGGCGCGGGTCAACGAGATGGACAATCAGCTCGTGCAGTTGGTAAATGCCCAGGACGAAACGGCATTTACCAATACCTTTGCTAGCTTTTTAGAGTACATTCGCAGTAATGGTGAAAAAGTGGCGGATACAGAACTCCTTGAAAGCCATGTGATTCTACCTGCCCCCGACCTTTCCGTAGCGGAAGCGGCGGAATACTTTAGCGGCGAGGGCTTGTTCCCCAATTAAGTAAATAGGGATGAGTAAGAATGGCTGGTGAATAACATAAATTCACCAGCCATTTTTTTTAGTGGATAGAAATCGTGTGAAATCAGGTTTTTGAATATCCTTACTGTGCATCAAATTAATCAGAAATCCACTCCTTATTTATGAGTTCAATCATCAAACTTCCCACGTTGGTAGATGTTCACGTCCATTTGCGGGTTCCCGGCGGGGAACACAAAGAGGATTTCGATAGCGGTACGGCGGCGGCTGTGGCGGGCGGGGTCGTGCAGGTGCTGGCAATGCCCAATACCTCCCCTCCAATTATCAACGAGGAAGTGTTTGACCTCGCCGACGAACGTGCCCGCACCACTGCCCGTTGTGATTATGGAATTTATCTTGGCGCAACCGACACCAACTCTCCCTTTCCCATCGAACTACAACAACGTGCCGCCGGACTTAAAATTTATGTCAACGATACATTTGGTACGTTGCGGGTCGAGTCATTAACCACCATGCAGAACCATTTTCGGGCATGGCGCGGTGCAGGTCCGATTGTGGTTCATGCCGAAGGGTTGTTTGTCCCCGCCTGTATCGCACTATCGGCACAGTATGACCGACCGGTACATTTCGCCCATATTTCACGGGGCGCGGAAATTGTCGCCATTCGCCGCGCCAAAGAAATGGGATTAAAAGTCACTTGCGAAGTTGCCCCGCACCATTTATGGCTGGATGAAAACGATTTGCCCCGATTGGGTGCATACGGCGATATGCGCCCCCGACTTGCCACTGAAGGAGACCGTAAGGCGTTATGGGATGCGCTGAAGCAGGGTATCGTAGATTGTATCGCCACTGACCATGCGCCCCACACCCACGAAGAAAAAGCCGGTCCTACCCCGCCCCCCGGTGTACCAGGTTTGGAAACCACCCTACCCTTGCTATGCAATGCAGTACAAGCAACCCGCCTCACATGGGAACAGGTGGTCACCTTAACCGCTACCAACCCGCGCCGTATCTTTAACCTACCGGAGCCACCGGAAAGTTACGTAGAGGTCGAATTTGGTTCACTCTACACCCTCCCGGAAACCGGATGGCAAACCCGTTGCGGCTGGTCTCCCTTCGCCGGGGAAACCGTGGCAGGGCGGGTACAACGCACAGTGTTACGCGGCAAAACGGTTTATGAAAATGGAATTGTCCTAGGAAGCCCCGGTACAGGAAATAACGTACGTTTTGCATAAAGTGAATTACAAAGGAGTGCCAACCGGATACCCCAAATCCGGGTCAACCTTTAAAATCCCCGGAATCCATTTATCCTGACATTTCCGTTTATGTTTCTTCTGTGTCTCTTGATTTATCGAACTCATTGAAGGAGGTCTACTAAAATCAACTTTCCTCCTCCAACGCCAAAAGATATAAGCACAATTGATCAGGGGTCGTAAAAAGACGCTTGTTGCCGCTTTGAACATGTTGTACGACTGCCCGCCACCGTCCTGCTTCCCGTTCATGCCAAATCCGAAGGATAAAAGAGTGATAGACAAAAGTGGGTGGTTGGGAAGCAAGGGTCATGGTATAACCTTCCTGAAACGTGTAAGTTTCCTCTACTATCGCACTTATGCGTTCCCAAAACGTTCCAAATGCAATGAGCCTGCTCCATATTTCGGTCTTAGGACCATTCCATGCCTCTATTGACGGGCAACCCGTAGAATTTGCTACCGATAAAGTTCGTGCGTTATTACTGTATTTGGCATTAGAATCAGACATGCCGCACCGCCGTGATTCGCTGGCGGCATTGCTTTACCCTGAATGGAGCGATAGTGATGCACTCAATAACTTGAGGAAAACGCTCTTCCGTCTACGTTCTGCTTTGGAAGGACATCATCCTACCATCGCCACAACCCTGCTAACAGTTACCCGTCCTACCATATTGCTTCACGCCGAAACCGTCAGCGTAGATGCACTTCAATTTCGTCAGGTCGTAGCGCAAAGTAGAAATCCATTTCCCCGGAGCAATGAAATATTAGAACAGTTGGCGACAGTAGCATTACTCTATCGAGGAGAACTCGCCACCGGGTTAACATTGGGAGACGCAGAGCCTTTTGAAGAGTGGTTGTTGTTACAACGCGAAGCACTTCATCAGCAGGCTTTACATCTCTGTGAACAAGTCGCAACCGGCTATGAGCAACGAGGACATTACGGGAAGGCATTGGAATTTGCCCGTAAAGTGTTGCATCTGGAACCCTGGCGCGAAGAAGCCCATTTGCGTTTGATGCGTTTGTTTGCCGCAGACGGGCAACGGGATGAGGCGTTAGCACAATTTGAACGCTGTCGCCAATGGTTAGACAAAGAATTGGGAATTGCCCCGGCTGAGAGTACTTTAGCCCTTGCAACACAGATTCAAAGCGGCACATTTCAACCGCATCCTACCGTAGACATCCTTCCACCCCGTATTACACTTCATGGCTTTCCCGCGCACTTGACCTCATTTGTCGGACGAGAGGAAATGTTGGAATCCGTTATGACACAATTGTGCCAACCTGATTCCCATTTGATCACGTTGGTAGGGGCGGGTGGAATGGGCAAAACCCGCTTGAGCATCCAAATTGCCCGCCAACTGGTACAACGTCATCCCGAACTCTTTCCGCACGGCTATTATTTTGTTGCGTGCGCGCCTTTTACACAGGAAAATGATGTGCTTGCGGAGATTGCCGCCACAGTCGGATTCCTGCCACAAGGTATGCTTTCATTGCTGGAACAAGTTCAGAATTATTTATCGGAAAAAAAGCTATTCATAATTTTAGATAATTTAGAGCAAGTTCAAGCCGGGAGCGACATGGTTGCGAAGCTTTTGGCAAAGTTACCTGAAATAAAAATTTTAGTAACTTCCCGGGAACCCTTGCGAATTCAATCAGAGTGGTGTTATCGCGTGGAAGGATTATCGGTAGAGGGAGGTAAAGAGGGTAGTGCTTATGAACTATTTGTACGACGAGCAAGACAAGTCGTGCCAACTTTCACTCCCACTTCTTTAGAAACAGAAGCCATTGAGCGGATTGCCGCCTTAGTAGACGGGAGTCCGCTTGCCCTTGAAATCGCGGCAACCTGGGTGCGATTTTATTCATGCAACACAATTGAAAGTGAAATTCGCCGTGAGGCACTCTTCTTAGAAACCGAATGGTCAGATATGCCCGCCCGCCACAGAAGCATTCGGGCAGTTTTTGACCATTCATGGCAACTGCTTACGTCAACAGAGCAGATGGCTTTACAAAATTTAAGCGTTTTTCAGGGCGAGTGGCGTTTACCCCAGGGATTGGCAATCGCACGATGCACTCCGCAGGATCTGGTGCGTTTAGGGGATAAATCGTTGGTGAGCCGCACCAAATCAGGGCGATATATATTGCATGAAATGGTAAGACAATTTGCCTTTGCCCACCTGGAACAAAGCGCAACACGCGCCGAAATTCAGCAACGTCATGCTGAGTTTTTTTTAGAAGGATTACGCAACTATCGGACCGCCCTCTTTGGAATGGAACCTCAGAGCGCAGTGTCGGCAATCCGACAGGAATGGAGCAATATCAAAGTTGCATGGAGCAACGGGGTGCGCCTGGGATTATGGGAGGCATTGCTGGGGGCATTAGATGCTTACAAAATATTTGTAGAGTTGGTCGGGTTGATTAATGAGGCAATACCGGATATTACCTCAATGGCAGGGGCGAGTCATCATTCCATATGTTACGAAAGTCATGTAGCGCAGGGAGCGGCGGCGGCAACGGTAGCCGATTTTTATTACCAGCTCCGCAATTACCCCCTGGCAATACAATATGCCGAAATCGCCCTTGCCCTCCCATCCGTACCGGAGCTGGCAAGATGGCGTGGCACTGCATGGATGATTCAAGGCGCGGTTCAGGTTGCTACCGGACGGTTGGAACAGGCAGAACCCTTTTTTGAAATAGCAGAACACGCTTACCGCGAGAGCGGCTACGACTTAGGGCTTGCCCACTTAATCAGTATGCGGGCGCAACTACTGGCAAAACAGGTACAGTCTGAAGCGGCAATTACGCTCCATGAAAAAGCCTTGCGTTATTTCGAGCGTTTACAGTTTCCTCTCGGTATTTTTTCACAACTGAGTTATATCGGAATTCTTTACTTGAATCATGGTGAATTTGATAAAGCCCGACTCCATTATGAGCGTAGCTTAAAGTTAGCAGAACCCCTGAATGTTCCCGCCGATATTGGACGAATGTACAATAATATGGGCGTAGTACATACCTATTTGGGTAATTATGATACGGCAATTGCGTACTATGAACAGGCTATGGAGATTGAAAAACAAGCGGGTTATAAAGCCGGGGTAGTGATGAAAATTGGTAACATCGGGCTGGTGTATCGTCGCCAACGGAGATACAGCGCAGCCTTACAGGCATTTCAAGAAGCCGTTGCGATGGCACGGCAATTGGGATTAAAAGGGATTGAAGCCAATTATTTAGGCTGTCAGGGCGGGCTTTATGCAGAGATGGGGGACTTTGAGCAGGCAAAAAGGGATTTGGAAACATGCATTGAAGTTGCAAGACAACATCAAAGCAAATTAATTGAGGCAACTTACGGGCGATTATTGGCTCGGACCTTGTATCACTCAGGTAGAATTGCCAACGCTTTTACGCTTCTTGATGAAGTAATAGCGTCTCAAAGAGAGTATCAACGGCCGCAACATCTCGCTTTAGCCTTGTATGAAAAAGCAAATCTATTATATGACCAACAATTGTATGAACACGCGTTGCAAGCGGTGAATGAAGCGGCGGCACTGCGGCGCGATACATCGCCTTTGGATGAAGGACGATGGCAACCTGAAATTCTTGCCGCCCGACTCCGGGCGCGTGGGGATAAAAAGTATGAAGCCATAAGTAGCTTAGAGCAGTTGTTGGAGCAAGTAGAGGGAGATGAGGCACGCGCCGATGTGCTTTTTCGATTGTGGGAAGTTACCAACCGGGAAGAATATCGTATTAAAGCCATTCAACTGTACCAACAATTGAGCGCAGAGGCACCTCTTTACGAATTCCGAATACGGTTAAAGCAATTGAAAATCTGATTCAAGGCTTGTGAATTGACAAGGTTCGGGAGTTAGGATATAAAGACCCGAATCTGTAAGCCTGTGAGAATGTCAACCTGTGAAGCGTAAAACGATTGTAGACTCCCGAACCTATCAAACGGTCATCCGCCCCTGTGCGTGATGACCGTTTTTTCTTTTTTGGGATAAGTAATAACCGCAAGCAGGACGTAGAAATCAGAAACGCCACCTTACCTGCCTGAAGTCGTTTTCCGCTTTCTGCGTCCCGTTTTCTGCCTTTCGAGGATACATGTTTACCACCGATACCATTTTCCACGACTTACCCGGAGCCAACGGCTTCTACGGGCAGAGTATTCTTAAGGTCGCGCAATTTGACCGCGACCATCTGACGTACATGATGGCGTTGGGCGACCGAATGCGGGATGTTGTAAAAAGCAAGGGTGGACTGGATATTCTGAAACATCGCGTGATGACGGCACTGTTCTACGAACCCTCTACCCGTACCTCTGCATCGTTCATCGCGGCAATGGAACGGTTGGGTGGGTCGGTAATCCCGATTACGCAAGGGGTACAGTTTTCCAGCGTCAGCAAAGGGGAAACCCTGGAAGATACGGTACGCACGTTGGCACAATACGCGGATT
>CBKYSX010000063.1:0-11213 GCA_966690745.1 uncultured Ardenticatenales bacterium | reverse complement strand
CTTCGCGTAGCAATTCCAACAGATGGCGAACCCCTGGTTCGCCGTTCACCGCCAATGCCCACAGATAAGGACGACCTATCAACACGGCTTTCGCGCCCATGGCTAATGCCTTCATCACATCAGTGCCGCGCCGGATGCCGCCATCTACCAACACCTCTACCTGACCCGCTACTGCATCTACCACTTCGGGCAACGCCTCGCAGGTGCTAATCGCCCCATCCAATTGCCGCCCGCCATGATTGGAAACAATAATTCCATCCACTCCATGCTCAATTGCAAATCGCGCATCTTCCCCCGTTAAAATTCCCTTGACCAAAATGGGTAGGGACGTAATCGAACGGAGCCAGCCGATAATTTCCCACGTCAGCGAGGTATCCCATAACCCGGCAATATACCGTTGCAAGCCGGATTCGGTATCGGGGGGCGGACCCATTTTGCCCAACCCTACAGCATCAAGGTTTGCCATCGTAATTCCCGCCGGCAAGCCAAAGCCATTCCGCACGTCCCGCTCGCGCCTGCCTGCAATCGGTGTGTCTACCGTTAATACAAGTGCTTTGTACCCGGCGGCTTCGGCGCGGGAGACCAGCATTCTGGTAATCTCACGGTCCCGATAGACATACAATTGGAACCAACGAGTGCCATGCGGGGCGGCGGCGGCGACATCTTCGATAGTGGTGGTGGCGGCGGTGCTAAGGACTTGAATCAAGCCTGCGTCAGCAGTGGCGCGAGCAACCCCGATTTCGCCATCGGCATGAGCCAGCTTATTAAAGGCGGCGGGGGCAGTCAGAATTGGCATTGAAACGAGCGTTCCCAATACCGTTGTGCTGAGGTCCCGTTCTGTAATATCCACCATCATGCGTGGACGCAAGCGCACCCGCGACCATGAGGTACGGTTCTCCTGCACAGAGGTTTCATCTTCTGCGCCACCGGCGTAATAGTCGTAGACATATTGGGGCAGGTGTTCGCGGGCAAGCCGTTCGTAATCGTCAAGGTTAAGGAGAAGCGGAGTGGTCATGGTAGAAAAAGGTTGTCAGGATGGAGATGAGCAGAAGTGTACGAAAAAATTGAATTTGATGGAAACATGGTATAGGGGGCCTTCTTATGCCCGAAAAGGATTCTTACAACGCCCTCGTTGTGTACGGTGCCACGCCATACTGGGGGAAGGGGTGTCGTCGTATTCCTTTCATTGCTAGCAGACGGAACGTAACGGGGACGTTGAGTCCTCCAGTCAAATTGGCGCAAAAAAAGCAAGGGATTGAGCTTTCCATAATCTCTGCTACACTCCATTTATACTGAATGGTTAGAGTGCGATGGCGGGGTTGGCACTCCCTGTTACGCATCAAAAAGGAGCGATAGATGGAGATTACGATTGAATTCTGCATGATGTGAAACTACATGCCACGCGCCGTCAGGTTGACGGAGAAGTTATACGAAGAATTTGCCCACCGGATTGCCGGAATCAAACTTATTACCTCCAAAGGAGGGGTGTTTGAAGTGGTGGTGGATGGCACCTTGCTTTATAGCAAAAAAGAAACCAAACGCCACACCTCTTTTGAGGAAGTGCGCGATTTAATCAATTCCCATTTAGGAGGGACAGAGGCATAAACCCCTGTCCGGCACGACCTATGGATACGATTGCCCAACAATATGTCGAACTTGCCCATGATATTGAGCGACTGGACCCCGGCTACATTGATGGCTATTACGGGGAGGAGCAATGGAAAGGGACGGGGCGTAGCCTTGAAGCAATGACACTGGCGGTAGAATCGCTGTCGCAAGCGATTGTGGCTGTCCATAATGTTGAACGGCGTACCTTTTTAACCGCACAGGTCAATGCTATGAAAACCAAAATTGGCTTATTGCGGGGCGAACCTATCAGTTATGCCGCCGAAGTGCGGGGATTGTATGATGTCGAACCGGTCCGTATCCCGGAATCTTCATTTGATGAAGCAATTGCAACGCTGGATACCTTATTGCCCGGAAGCGGCACCATTGAGGAACGGGAACAGGCATTTCGCCGTCAATTTGTGGTAGACCCCGATAAACTGCCTCTGTTGCTGGATGTCATTATTGACGAATTGCGCCAACGCACCTTGGCTTTAGTAGATTTACCCGAGGGCGACGGGTTTGAGACGCGCATGGTGAATAACGAACCCTGGAGTGCCTATAATTGGTATCTGGGCAACTATCAATCACGGGTGGACATCAATACCGATTTACCCACCTATCTGGTGTGGTTGCCCGACCTGATTGCCCACGAAGCCTACCCCGGACATCACACCGAACATGTGATGAAGGAAAAGTTGTTATGGCATATTGCGGAACGGGGCGAGCATACTGTTTTGCTGATTAATGCGCCCGAATGTGTGATTAATGAGGGCATCGCCACCCGCGCCCGCAAAATTGTGATGGGGGATGATGAATTGGTGGAATGGTTGGAACATGACCTTGCGCCATTGGCGGGGTTGACCGGGGTGCCAATTCGGGAGATGTTGGCGATAACGAAGGCGCGGCGTAACTTCCGTTCTATTTCCAATAATGCAGCTCTGCTTTTGTATGCCGAAGGTGCCACTGAAGACGAAGTGGTTGCATACATCCAACGTTATCGGCTTGCAACCGAACAAGAGGCACGCAAGACCCTAAGCTTCATCAAACATCCTAATTTCCGTTCTTATGGTTTTACCTATACCGCCGGGGCGGATTTGCTGGATGCGTTGTTTGAGAAAAAAGGCACCCCGCGCGAATGGTTTAGACGTTTGCTTACTGAACCGATCACACCGGGGGTCTTGCGCGGCTGGATTGCGGCGTGATACACTACAAAACGTGACAAAGACTATGTAAAGCGGCTCATCCCGCTTCCAACGATTGAAAGGAGCCGTTTTATGGCGCAAACCTACCCGAATATGCCTGAACAACCCACTGCCGCGCCCAAAAGTGGCATGAGCACCACCACTAAAGTTATTCTCGGAATCCTCGCTGTATTGGGATTGTGTTGTATTGTTAGTGTTGTTGCCATTGTTGCCGGGGGTGCGTGGTTCGGCAATCAAATTGAACAGGGAATGACCGAAGACCCCGCCGAAGCCGCCGCAAAAGGGCAAGCCATTATCAATTATGAACTGCCTGCCGGATACCAGGAAGAGGGTGCCATTGATATGTTGGGGTTGATGGAGATGGTCTTCATCACCGATGGCAGTAGCAATACCAACAACGGCATGGTTTTTTTGCTGGCACGTTTTAGCATTCCGGGCATGACGGAGAGCGATACCGAACAGATGAAAGAGCAGATGCAACAGGGTTTTGCATCGGGCAGTTCGTCGGGCGGGGTCACGTTTACGCAGGTGGATTCCCGCGAAATCACGATCAATGGTGAACCCACCACTATGACCATTTCCGAAGGGGAATCGGACGGGCAAACCTTGCGCCAGGCGGCGGCGGGCTTTGTTAGCGACGGGCAACCCGCAATGGTGATGATTATGGGTCCGGCGAATGCGTGGGACGAGGCGGCAGTCGAGGAGTTTCTGACATCGCTGGAATAACAAGCACGAACTTTAAGACGACAAGAAGGTCTGCATCGAAATTCAATGCAGACCTTCTTTTTTACTCTTTACAGGGTATTTGTTTTGGCTTATACTCTCACCTTGGGTTAAGGAATTTGTAAAGAAGCGGGCGACTACGAGGGTACGCCCCTACAGAAAGTATCGTGAAATGAGATAATCAGCTGTATATAATATTCTCGTTTCTGAACACCGGCGACCACAAGGGTACGCCTCTACAGTAACCTATTGACCCCATCCGGCGACATTTCCGTTTGCCGTTTTTCTATTCACTGACGGGCGGGAGGCGTGTACATACCTCGCCATGCCTCCCACCCGAAACCTACACAAGGAGGGCATCATGCCATCTGAACGTAACAATGGGGACTCTGAGCAGGGTCCCGCCGCTATGTCTACCCGGTATTTTTATTATTACCAATTCAACCGAACCGCGATAGCATGGATTGCCTTAAAGAAAGGCAAAGTAAGGGCGGTTCCCATACAAAGGGCAACCTGATGGGCAAGAAGAACAAATCGAAAAAACAAGAAACCCCGCCTGAAATTGTGATCAACGGGAAGACGTTGGTGGCAAACGGCTGGAACCCCGGTCCGGCGGTGGGCGTGGCGTTGGCGGTGGCAAGCAAGTTGGAACAACAGGGCATTGCCACCGCCGACATTCTGAATCTCCTCAACGATATCCGGCAGAACCCTGACGATTACACCGATGGCGATTATCGGGAACTGGCGAAGGCATTGTACAAACCTTCTTTTCCCGAAGACAAACTGCTGGAAACCCCTGTTCCCTACAAAATCTTTGGCGCGGAGCTAATTGAATCCGGCGCGATAGACCAATTGGAAGTGGCGGTGCGCCTGCCGATTGCGGTACAGGGCGCGTTAATGCCCGATGCCCACCAGGGTTACGGTTTGCCGATTGGGGGCGTGTTGGCGGTAGAAAATGCGGTCATTCCCTATGCGGTGGGGGTGGATATCGGCTGTCGGATGCATTTGACCGCTTATGCCATTCCGTCCAAAGAATTGGGCAAATCTCGCACCCATCGCGCCGTGGTAGAGGCGTTGAACAGCAAAACTGCCTTTGGTAAGGGGAGCAAACTGGACCCTACGGATCGCACTGACCATGAAGTGATGGAAAGTGAGGCATGGAGTCAGGTGAAATTGCTCCGCGAGCTCAAAGGCACGGCATGGACCCAATTAGGCTCTTCGGGCTCCGGCAACCATTTTGTGGATGTCGGCGTACTGAAGGTTGAGCAAGCCGATAACCCGTTGGGGGTGGAAGCGGGCGAATACGTCACGATTCTAAGCCATAGCGGGAGCCGTGGCTTGGGCGCGAACATTGCGGGGCATTTCACCGATGTTGCAATGAATGCTCACCCCAAACTGGTCAGTTTCGCCAAGCAGTTGGCGTGGCTGAGCATGGATAGTGAGGACGGGCAAGCCTATTGGGTTGCCATGAACCTTGCGGGGGCATACGCCAAAGCCAACCATGAGAGCATTCACCAACGGTTGGCAGAAGCATTGGGCTGGGAAGCCGATTTGGTGGCAACGGTGCAAAACCATCACAACTTTGCATGGAAAGAGCAACTTCCCGATGGGCGCGAGGTTTACGTGCACCGCAAAGGGGCAACCCCGGCGGGCACGGGGGTGCTGGGGATTATCCCCAGCTCCATGACCACCGAGGCAAAGGTCGTGGTCGGGAAAGGCAACACTGCCTCGCTCAACTCGGCTTCGCACGGGGCGGGGCGCAAATCCAGCCGTTCGCAAGCCCGCGCCAATATCACCAAAGAACGCTTCTCCAAATTCGTAAAGGATGCGGGGATTACCCTGCTTGGCGGGGCGTTGGATGAGGGACCTCATGCCTACAAGAACATCGAACGGGTGATTGCCGCCCAGAGCGACCTTGTAGATGTGATTGCCACCTTCACTCCGCGCTACGTCAAAATGGCAGGGGAAGAAAGCGAACCCCGTTGGCGCAAGAAGAAGGGATTGAGTGAAGGGGAGTAGGGAGTATAGAGAATTAGGTAGGGGGATTGGGAAGGGGGTTACTTTTTCCCAATCCCTGATTCGGATAGTAAAGGAATGTACTATCTCATAAAAAAATAAGACGTTGTTGAGAGTATTATGGAATCACCTAAACAGAACCGGGCATGGCGGGATTTTTCGGAAACCATACGGTTGCCACGCGCATGGTTTGGATTTTTGTATGGAATGGTAATGGTCCTTGGAACCCGGCATATAGTTGGAGATGGATTTGGTAATTTTATTTTGGCATCACTATTGGCAGTCTTATACGGATTCAGCATTGCCCGAGCCATTACCGAAATTCGGGACCAACACACTTTGAAAGCGTGTTTGGTTGGGGCACTACTTGCCTCAACACGCTCGCTGTTGCACTTCATGTTGGCTGTACCCGTAAGCCTGGTGGCTGTTGTGGTTCCGTTATTGTGGGATTGGTTTTTAGGGGCGTTTATGGGGTATTGGTATCTTAAAGCACCCCGGAAAACAATAGGCGCGGTAGGAGTTGGAGGAATTGTCGGAGGAGTTACATTACCCTTACTCATCCTTGCTACTGAATCGGGGCAGGGATTTCAATACCTTTTTCAGACAACTATACTTCTACAAGTGTTATTAGGTATGGTCTATAGTGCGTACGGGTTCGGATTACTGACAACGAACCTGGTACAATTGGCAGAAACGAATAAAAAACGGGAATTGAAAGCCTTTCAACAAAAACCGTTCTCTCCTGCCCCGCTTGCTTCATTTCTGGACATTATTCCTATGCTGACCGGGATGGTAACCTATAAAGGGACGGGCATTGTGCGATTTGGGGCGTTGGAATTGAAGGTTAATCGTACTCAATACCAGGATTTGAAATTAGGGTTGACCTACAAAATTGAGTACAACGAACATGAAAATACATTGCTGGGATATGAATTGGTCAGCAAAGAAACGCCTGTAATAGGAGAGCGGTTTTAGGGCGAAGATCTGAATGCCGTTCAAGATTAGGTAAAAAAAAGGGAGTAGTACCCTTTATCCCTATGTGTCTTTTATGATTGAGTCGTATCTGTTGTCGTTTCCCCAATACCCAATTCTCAATACCCCCTATGGTTGGCTTTTCCCTGTACTCTGGTCATAATTGCCTTTATCTCTGTGCAACACGGTACAGAATCCCCATAATAGCGGAGGCAATCCATGAGTACTGTAAAGTATTTACTGCCCGAAGATCGGATGCCAACGTCGTGGTACAACATCCAATCGGATTTGCCCGTACCACCCCCGCCTGTTTTACACCCCGGCACGATGCAACCTGTCGGTCCCGGCGACCTTGCGCCCCTTTTTCCGATGGCGTTGATTCTGCAAGAGGTCAGCACTGACCGATGGATTGAGATTCCCGACGAAGTGCGCGAAGTCTACCGCCAATGGCGACCTTCGCCGCTCTACCGCGCCCGCCGTCTGGAACAGGCACTGGATACCCCCGCCAAAATTTACTATAAGTACGAAGGGGTCAGCCCCACCGGGAGCCACAAGCCCAATACTGCCGTGCCACAGGCATACTATAACAAAATGGAAGGGGTCAAACGGCTGACCACCGAAACAGGCGCAGGGCAGTGGGGATCGTCGCTGGCATTTGCCGGGGCGTTATATGGGTTGGAAGTCAAGGTTTTCATGGTGAAGATTAGCTACAACCAGAAACCCTACCGCCGCGCCATGATGGAAACTTTTGGTGCCTCGGTCACTGCCAGCCCCAGCGATGAAACCATGTCGGGGCGGGCAATTCTTGCGGAACATCCTGACAGCACCGGGTCATTGGGGATTGCGATTAGTGAAGCGGTGGAATTAGCGGTGCAACGGGACGACACCAAATACGCGCTGGGGAGTGTGCTGAACCACGTTCTGCTCCACCAAACTATCATCGGACAAGAGGCGTTGGCGCAATTAGAAATGGCAGGGGATTATCCAGATATTATCGTGGGGTGTACCGGGGGCGGCTCTAATTTTGCCGGGATTGCCTTCCCCTTCATCGGGGCGAATCTGCGGGGGGAAACCAACACGCGCATTATCGCGGTAGAACCTGCCGCCTGCCCCTCGCTCACCAACGGCAGATATGCTTATGATTTCGGCGATACGGGACATTTGACTCCTCTGGTGAAAATGCACACGCTGGGCAGTACCTTCGTGCCGGAGGGGATTCATGCCGGAGGCTTACGCTATCACGGCATGGCTCCGTTGGTCAGCCATCTTGCCGATTTGGGGCAATTGGAAGCCCGCGCCGAAGCCCAACTCGGCTGTTTTGCCGCAGGGGTGCAGTTTGCCCGCGCCGAGGGCATCATTCCCGCCCCCGAAGCCAACCACGCCGTGAAAGCCGCCATTGATGAAGCCCTGCGCTGTAAGGAAGAGGGGAAGAGCCAGACTATCCTTTTCAACCTTTGCGGGCATGGGCATTTCGATATGCAAGCGTATATTGATTATCACGCAGGTAAATTACAGGATTACGCTTATAGCAAAGAAGAAGTAGCCATGGCGTTAGCGGGACTACCCAGCGTACCATAACACTCTATTCCGAACGAGAAACAAAAAAGGAACAGCTCGTCTGTTCCTTTTTTGTTTCCCAAACGACTTTTGCGACTTTTCGGAAACTCGTTCCAAAAGGTATTGACAAGCGACTCCAAATCTGCATATAATGTGACTGGTCGGTCATATGACCGACCAGTCACATTGCGAGGGATATGCCGAAACCAACCTTCTTTAATCTGTCTGATGAAAAGCGGCAACTGATTATGGATTTAGCCATTGAAGAGTTTGCCGAAAACGATTACGACAGTGCTTCGATTTCCAAAATTGTGGCGCAGGCGGGCATTGCCAAGGGGAGTTTTTACCAATACTTCGAGGATAAAAGCGACCTATACAAATATCTGTTGGATGAAGGTGGGCGGCTGAAAATGCGCTTTTTGGAGGAACATCCGCCGCCCGACCCGCAGATGGGGTTATTTGCTTACTTGCGCTGGCTTTACCGGGTGGGGACGTATACCGAATTTGCCCACCCGAAGCTGGTGAAAGTCGCGCAGAGAGCATTGTATGGGAAGGGTCCTTTTCCCGAAGAATGGGTCAAAACGATGCGGCGGGAAGGCTTGCTCTTTTTCAAACGCTTAATTGAAATGGGCATTGCCAACG
The DNA here is from genome assembly GCA_966690745.1 of uncultured Ardenticatenales bacterium. Classification (GTDB taxonomy): domain Bacteria; phylum Chloroflexota; class Anaerolineae; order Ardenticatenales; family Ardenticatenaceae; genus CBKYSX01. Next base: position 2,493 of record CBKYSX010000063.1, on the reverse strand, counting down.
GACAACTGCGCCCCGATTTGGATGCGGATCTTGCCGCTTACATGTGTTTCGCCACCTCACAAGATTTGGGACAATACCTGATTGAGCGAGTTGGAATCGGCAAAGAAACGAACTTCTATGAGGCGTTTCGGGAACATGAGGCAGAGCTGGAAGCGATTTGGGACAATTTCCTTCAGCTGTTAGAGCGCGGCATGGCAAAGCCGCGTGAATGATAGTGCTTGATTTTGATAAGCACTATAAAGGATGCAGACGATGATTACGGTTGAAAATCTTTCCTACACTTATCCGAAAACTACATCGCCCGCCGTGAAGGGTATTTCTTTCAAGGTGGATGATGGGGAGATTTTGGGCTTTTTAGGACCGAGCGGTGCCGGGAAAAGCACCACCCAGAAAGTACTGATTGGGTTATTAAAAGGGTATGCCGGACACGTACAGGTGATGGGGCGGGAATTAAACGAATGGGGGCGGGAGTACTATGAAAAGATTGGGGTTTCCTTTGAGTTCCCCAATCACTATCTGCGCCTGTCGGCACTGGAAAACCTGAACTATTTCCGGTCGCTCTATCAAGGGGAAACCAATGACCCGCAAACCCTGTTAGAGATGGTCGGTTTGGGCGATAGCGGTAATGCGCTGGTTAGCACCTTTTCTAAAGGGATGAAGAATCGCTTGAACTTTGTGCGGAGCCTGCTGAACAAGCCGAAGGTGCTGTTTTGTGATGAACCGACCAGTGGACTTGATCCGGTTAATGCGCGTGTGATTAAAGACGTAATTCTGGAGCAACAGCGACAGGGAACAACCGTCTTTGTCACCACCCACAATATGAGCATTGCCGACGAATTGTGTAATCGGGTTGCCTTTATTCTGGATGGCGAAATCAAATTAATTGACACGCCGAAAGCCTTAAAGGTGCAACATGGACAACGCACCGTGCGGGTGGAATATCGCAATGGTAGCCCCGCACTAACACACGAAGAATTTGCGATGGATGGGCTGGGGCATAATCAGGCGTTTCTCCAATTGCTTCAACGCCAACCGATTGAAACCATCCATAGCGCGGAAACCACGCTGGATAACATTTTTATTCAGGTGACAGGACGAAGCTTAGAGTAGGGAAGTTCCCCCTCTTGGGAGGGGGTTAGGGGGTGGGTTATTGTTTCTCCACTCTTATCTCTCCGCTCTAAGAGAAGGTGTTCTATGACCCGTTTACTTTCGACGATTCGCCTTGATTTCACGACCCAATGGCGCAATCGCATTTATCTGATTGGAATCGTCACCGCATTGGGGTTTGGGCTGGGGCTGAATCTGGGGATTCCCGATGAATACCTGCCTACCGTTTTGCCTTTGTTCGCCCTGATTACCTTTGGCGGCACTGCCATTCTCTATGTGATGGGGATGACTTTGTTTGAAAAGGACGAAGGCACCCTGGACGCGCAAAGCGTGACCCCGCTTAACACCGGCGAGTACATGACCAGTAAGGTCATTACCCTAACCTTTCTGGCAGTTTTGGAAGGGGTGATAACGGCGGTGGTGGCGATGGGGTTCACCGGATATAACCCTCTGCTCTATGTGGCAGGATTGGTTTCGATGGGCGTGATCAACACACTGATCGGCTTCATCATCATTGTCCGTTACAAGAGCATTACCGATGCCTTTGTACCCCTTTTGCCGCTTGCATTGGTGCTGGAAAGCCCTGCCCTGCACTTTCTGGGGATATGGGATGGTCCGTGGTGGTATCTTTTCCCCACGACCCCGGCGGGAACCTTAATGTGGGGTGCATGGAATTCGGTACAACCCTGGGAACTTGTCTATTCAGTGGTCTATTCCATCGTGGTTATCGCCGTATTGTACCGCTGGGCGTTGCGTGAATTTCACAAATATATCGTGATGAAAGAAGCGTGAAGGAGAAGAGAGAAGTTCCCCCTCTTGGGAGGGGGTTAGGGGGTGGGTTTCCGTTTCTCCTCTCTCATCTCTCCGCTCTTCTTGGAGGCGTTGTGAGCCTGAGTAATACATTTAGAACGCTCGGACAACAGGATATGCGCCTGATTGGACGGGACAGTTTTCTGGTCGGGATGGTCTTTTACGTGGTTGGAGCTGCTTTGTTGGTCTGGTGGGGCTTGCCGCAGGTTGCGAACTGGGTGGCAACCCGCCCCGAATGGGGCGTATCCGTGCCTGATTATTACCCCTTGTTTGTGGGTTATATGGCAATTTATCTGGCGGCGGTGCTGGTGGGGATGATTTTCGGCTTCGTGGTGATTGACGAACGGGATCAACGCACCTTCCCGGCATTACTGGTGACTCCGTTGCCGCCATCCCGCTATCTGACCTATCGTATTTTTATGGCGTGGTTGCTGGGTACGGTGGTTGCCTTTGCCGAACTATTGTTGCTCAATTGGGTGGGGCTTCCGTGGTGGCAATTGCTGTTAATGGCGGCGGGGGGTGGGTTGGTCGCTCCGGCGATTATGCTTTTTATGGCGGCGATGAGCGAAAACAAAG
>CBKYSX010000062.1:0-11241 GCA_966690745.1 uncultured Ardenticatenales bacterium | reverse complement strand
GGTTGCAAAAACGGAAACTCGGTGGCTTTTTTGTCCCGCTTTCTGAATATTCCCTTTCGGCATGTTTACCCACACTTGGAATTTTTGCGTATCATACGCGAGGGTATTAAATAAGGGAGCATACAAGGCATATACGATGGCTGATTCCTACGGTCCCGTGACAGGGCACACCTTTTTGGCGTGGATTGAAACCAACGAAGGGTTGGTGGCGATAGATAGTGGTTGGGATGTGGCAGATGGCGAACCCTACGAAGGGTCAGATTTAGAAGCTATCACCCTTGCCACCGAACGGACGGGCAAACCGCTCACCCATATTCTGTTCACCCACGACCATTGGGACCATCGCGCCAATTTGCCCTTGCTTCGCGAACGCTGGTCGAATGTGACAGTGCTGGCACATGTCAACAGTTCAATTGAGGGTGTAGATCGTTATCTGAACGGAGGCGAAACGCTCAATTTGGGTGGCATTACCATTCAGACCTTTGAAACCCCGGGACACAGCCGCCAACGGGATGAACTTTGTTATTATCTGCCCGATTACCGCATGTTGTTCTGCGGCGATATTGCCCAACCCCAGGGACCCAGCTACGCCGTTGTCACCGGACTCTCTCCCGTCCCCTATTTCCAATTCGGGGATGACTACCGCCGCACGCTCGAGAAATTGGTACAAATGGATATTGCTCATATCCGTACCGGACACGGGGATTTTTTAGGACCCGAACAAGCCCGCCAGTGGCTTCGGGTTACATTGGCAACGGTACAACGCATTGAAGAACTCGCCATCACCTATGTAGAACGCTACCCCACCAAAGAAGCCGAATGGATTGCCGAATTGGTCTATGACCAAATCCTTGAGGAACGGCACTTCGGGGTTAGTAAAGGCAACAAGCGTAAGCGCGAAGGCAGTTATCCCGATATAACCGATTATGAACGCTTTGACCTGCCCGGTATTTTATGGTTTGTCAAAGAAGCCCAACACCTATAAGGAGACGTAATGACCGTTAAACCCGATCATTGGATTCGCCGCATGGCGCATGAGCATGGGATGATTGAACCGTATGTAGACCACCAGGAACGCACCGGCGTGATTTCCTACGGGGTTAGTTCCTACGGATATGATATTCGTGTCGCTGATGAGTTTAAGATTTTCACCAATGTGAACAATGCGGTGGTAGACCCTAAACATTTTGACCCGAAATCTTTTGTAGATGTTCAAGCCGATGTCATTTTGATTCCACCCAACAGTTTCGCGCTGGCGCGGAGCATTGAATATATGAGGATGCCGCGCAATGTATTAGGCATCGTGTTGGGCAAAAGCTCTTACGCCCGTACCGGCATTGTGACCAATTTCACCCCATTAGAACCGGGCTGGGAAGGGCATATCACCATCGAAATCTCCAATACGACCCCGCTCCCCGCCAAAATATATGCCAATGAAGGTATCGCTCAGATATTATTTTTCCAATCGGACGAAGAGCCGGAAGTCTCGTATGCCGATAAAAAGGGAAAATATCAGGGGCAGGTTGGCATTACGTTACCAAGGTTATAACAGAGAGAGTGGAGCGCGAAGAGGTGCCCAAACGAATCTCTCCGCTCTCCTTTCTCTTCTCCCCGCTCTATTGTGCGCCTCCGTGTAGTTTCACTCCGTAAAATTGCAGAAGCGTTGGAAACGCCTTTTACTCCGGAACCTTTGCTGGTATTAGGGGAATATACCCTTGCACTCTTTCGGTGTGAGGGATGCGGCGAGTTGTATCGCAACATGGACAGCGATGAATTGTTTTGGCCCCAGGATAGAGCGATGAAGGTAAGCGGAGAGGTGGGACCGATGACCATTCAAGCCGGGGAACTGCTCTGTATTCCCCAAGGGTGGAAACATGCCACTGAAGCGGAGGAAATTTCCTTTGTTTTATCGGTCAATCGCACCGACCATGTAATTTCCCGCAATGGCTATCACGCCCCCAGACCCCCCGCGCCGCCACGCTCGGCAAACCCTGAAACATTGTTGGACTCTGTTGCATCGCATAAGCATTGTTTTCTGTTGCAATGCAATGACCTTTATTTTTATGCCCAACGTCTTGCCGGAGCCACACCTGCCCGCTCATCGGGGCAAGGCGCATGGATAATTCCCCTAAGCGGGGTGGTCGGGGTACGATGCGGCGGTATGGTAACAACCCTAAAACCAACCGAGATAGTGCAAGTCCCTGCCCATAGCAACTGGCATTTGTTTGGCAAAGCTGATGTGGTATGGGCAACGCTGGAACCGTTACCGATTCTTGATCCATAAGGGCATACCGCGTTGGTTGCCCATGCTATTGGTCACGTTATGACATCATCATTCACCCCCGTGGTCGGGGTATCCATCATTATTTTTCGGGACGAAAGCGCACAAGAAATGTTATTAGTACAACGGGGCAAAGAACCTCTGTTGGGCTATTGGTCGCCGCCTGGAGGACGGGTGGAATGGGGCGAAACCGTTTTAGAAGCCGCTCAACGGGAAGTATGGGAGGAGTGTAATATTGCAATTCACCTCTCGCCCGCCGCTTCTTTTGGTACGTTGGATCGCATTGCCCACACGACTGAAGGCGAAGTGTTGTATCATTTTGTGTTGGTCGGGGTAGTGGCGATTGCTGAAACGGGGGCAACTCCGCAGGCGGGCGATGATGCCGCAGATTGCCAATGGGTCAAGATTAGCGATTTACCCACCCTTTCGCCATTGGTGGAAGATTTGGATAATGTTATTGCACTGGCAAAAACACGCCTTTAACGCCAAAATCTAAATTTCGTCCTATCCAAAGGTCAGGTATCATCCTAACCACAAAATGCACTATAGATTAGTGTCAGAAAGCCAGTTCCCTTACGCAATATTTGGAATGAATCCATAAGGTTGGTAAGTCCAACTTTATGTTATATGAGGCAAGCATGACCCCGGTGTTGTCAGTGGTTGTTCCGATCTATAACGAAGCAGAGGTCATCCCTGAGATGTATCGCCGTATGACTTCCGTATTGGAAGGCATGGGCGAATCCTACGAATTAATTTTGGTGAATGATGGAAGTCGCGATAAATCGTTGGAACTGCTCTACGGCTTGCACCAACGGGACCCACGGGTGCGTGTGATTAACTTTGCGCGGAATTTCGGACACCAGATTGCCATCACCGCCGGAATGGACTATGCGCGGGGTGATGCCGTTGCTGTGATTGATGCTGATTTGCAAGACCCGCCCGAAGTTATTTTGGAGATGATGAAAAAATGGCGTGAAGGGTATGATGTCGTTTACGGGGTACGCACTGAACGGGAAGGCGAAAGTGCCTTTAAGCTCTTTACCGCCTCGTTGTTCTATCGCCTCTTGAATCGGATTACCAACGTAGACATTCCCCTCGATGCGGGCGATTTCCGTCTGATGAGCCGCGCCGCCGCCGATACCATGCGAGCCGTGCGGGAAAAGCATCGTTTTATGCGCGGCTTATCGGCATGGATAGGCTTCCGACAGTATCCCTTGGAATACAAACGCAATGCCCGCTTTGCCGGTTCAACCAAATACCCTTTGAAAAAGATGCTACAACTGGCAATGAATGGCGTTTTTAACTTCTCTTATATTCCTTTGCAACTTGCCACCTATTTCGGCTTTGTGAGTGCTCTGTTGGCGTTGTTGGTGTTGATTGGAGTGGTGGTTGCAAGGATTTACTCCCCCGAATTCTTCGGCGGGCAAGCCACTACCCTTGTCATGGTCTTATTCCTTGGCGGGGTGCAATTGATTTCGCTGGGGATTATCGGGGAATATCTGGGGCGAATTTACGAGGAAATCAAAGGACGACCCTTGTATATGGTCGCTAACGCATGGGGCTATCAGCAAGACAACCCCTTGCCCCCCCACCAACCCCGCAACAGCCATCCGAAGGCATTGCAAGAGTAAATGACCACCTCCAGAGGGGGTGGCATTAAAGGTAAGGTGCGCTGTTACGATGGGTTAGTCAAACAAGCGTTGCTGATGGGCTTCAGCGTTGCGTTCGTGTTGTTCTTGCCAGCGCACGTAGAGCCGAATCAAACCGTACCACCTGGATTAAGTTCTACCGACAGGACGAGAATACGCCGAACATCGCAATATCTTATTATCTTAAAGGCAGTTTGGTCGCCTTGATGCTGGATATGAAATTTCGGGCAACCAGCAACAACACCAAATCGCTGAATGATGTAATGCGTAACTTGTGGCAAACCTACGGGATTCGGGATGTCGGCTTTACCGAGCAGGAATTTGCCGACCTACTCCAAGAAGTGGGCGAAGTAGATTTGAAAGCCTTTCTCGCCCAATATGTCGAAGGATATAGAGGAATTACCGCTTGACCATTATCTTGCTTATGCAGGGTTGGCAATGACCGAGGAGCTTAAAAGCGATTCGCCTGAAGCGTGGACGGGACTCAAATTGACCACAGAGAATGGGATGGTGAAGGTGCGGTACGTGTTACGCGAAAGCCCCGCCGAAGCCGCCGGATTGATGCCCAACGATACCCTCGTCGCGTTGGAAGGCTATCAGGTGTTGGGCGAAGATTTCTTCAATGCACGGATACGGGAGCGGCGCATTGGCGATACCGTCAAAATTCACTATTTCCGCAATGCCTAACTCATGTCTGCTGATGTGATGTTAGCCGTCTCCCCCGCCGATGTCGTATCACTCCGCCCCCTCTCCAATCCACAACGATTGCAAGTAGACATTTTGGAATCGTGGTTGGAAACGAGTTGGGAGGATATGAAGTAGTTCCTACTACCGCACCAAGCCGAGATCTAAACCATCTCTCAGTCTAATTTTTCGTTTTGCCGATGCTCAAATTCTTTTTGAGTGAGTACTCAATTTTGCCTATAGAATCCGCTATTTGTTTGGGAAGTATCGTTGATTTCTCAGATGCATCATAATATAGAATTTCTAGTAGTTTTAGTTTTTCAGGAGGAGTCGTATCGGGTTCTTCGTACTTTAACAGGCTCTTATAAATATCTACTTCAAACTCTTTTATTACTTGATAAAAGTCAGTTATATACATAGCAGTTTCTTTACTAAATACAACCTCGGATTCTAGTCTCAAAGGTTCTAACTTAGAGTCTATCCGTAAATTAAAAACGGGTTTTCAAGTAACTCCTGCAAAGATTCTGTAAGGAGGACTTGAAATATCCATATCACGGTCATTCTTGCTATAGTCGCAAGTATAATTCGTTCTTGCGCGACTTATGTATGTCACGCTTTCGACCGATTTTGACCGTAAAATCAATTTACGGATAGGTTCTTAATTAATTCTTGTCTTAAGTGTCTAAATCTACCCTGAAACTGAATTTGTCGTTCCGATAATTTCACTCCCGAGTTTTGCTCTAATTCCCGCCTGCTTTCGTCGCTCTCCGAGTGATAAACTAAAGGGGATCTAATAGCAATTGCCGCTTCTCTTACATCATAAACTGATCTAATTACACGCCCCGCTACTTCATACCTAGTTTTTCCTATCAATTGTCTTTGCCAAGACTGTAATCCATTCCAACCAACGTAACCAGCAATTATCGCCGCCCCAATTGTTACAATATCCCTTAATGCAGTAAGGAATGGTTGGACGGACTGAATCCAAATTACATATTGGTCAAAACTCATTTTGGTTCTGGGCTCCTTGTGAATAATTGAAATCCTCGTGTCACCCAATACGTTGAAATATGTTCTGCTGTTGCTCAGAAAAACAAATAACTTATTCCTGGCCCGCCACAATTACGCTAAGTCATAACATGTCTTCACAAATTAGCACCATTAATTACCCTCCCAGAAAAACTGCCTCTTGACAATCCATTTGACTTAGTGTATTATAAACACGAAGAAGCAATTACGGGGGTGACGAATCGAAAAACCAATTTTTCAACAAACCTCACTCCTATTTCAAAAATGTTGATGCCAATGCGATTAACCATCGCTTTTTTTTGGCAAAGACCTTAGTGTATTAAATACACTTTTTAGCAGATCACTATAGTACGACATGGAGGAACCATGCACCTCGCGTTAGATATAGACAGCCATGCGGTACGTGCCGCTACGCTTGATGAAGATGGAAAGCCGAACTTAATTCTTTTAGGCGGAAGCACCACCATGACAGCCATGCCCGCCATCGTGCGGCGCACGATGCACGGCTGGAACGTGGGATGGGAAGCGGCGCAAAGCATGGTGGGCAACAGCGAAACCACCGTAGCAGGCTGTACCCGTTTGATGGGGCGGGCAGAGCAAATCGCGCCTGCTCTCAAAGACCAGCTTCCCTATCCGACCCGCTCGTTGTCGGACGAATTGTTGTGCAACCTGCTTTACGCTGAAGTTCGCGCCAGCGACTGTTACAGCGAATTGCTGGGGGCGGCGGTACGCCATGCCGAAGCCGTAACGGGTGAACAGGTCGAAGATGTGGTCTTAACCGTGCCCGCCTCGTCAGAAGACCGGTTGCGGATTCAAGTGCGGCAGGCGGCAGAACAAGCCGGATTAAAAGTAAGGCGGCTTATCAACCAACCGACCGCCGCCCTACTCTCTGCCAATCTGCCGGAGGGAACACGGTACGTGATGGTCGTTCATGCCGGTCAAGCCACCACCGATGCCACCGTTGCCGAAGTGGAATATGTGGACGGACAACGCACTGTCCGGGTCTTAGCAACCGTAGGCGACCCACTGGTGGGCGGCGATGATTGGATGTGGACGATTACCCAGAAAATCGCCGAACAGATTCGCCAGCGGACAGGGATCGCCCTGCAAAATGTGGATGGGAGCGGTGTAGCGTTGCAAGGGCTACGGAACGCGATTCAAAACGCCTTCCCCACCCTTGCCTTTGACGATGCCGCTTTAATGGTCCTGGATCATGGCGGCGGCTTCGCACGCGACATTGTGCAATATCTGGTGCGGAGCGAAGTGGAAGCATGGTTAAAACCGGCAATGCAAAAAGTCTTGAAATTATGTCAACGAGCGCACCAAGAAAGCAACGTGGAAAAAGTAGATGTGATTTTGCTGACGGGCGCAATGGCAGAGTGGAATCAGGTACAGGCAACTGTTGCGGCAATACCACACAGCACTTTAACAATTGCTCCCCCCGAAAACACCGTTTTGGGCGCGGCATTCGCCATTCACAACTCTGCGACGCTATGGGATGTCACTCCATACCCGTTGGGCATCAATTGTTATTACGGTAATGAGGAGTTGCTAAGCCCGATTATTGTTGCCAATACCGCCATTCCTACCCCTATCATGGGAAAAGCGGGCGCATTAACCCAATCGTATACCACCCGCTACCCCGACCAGACCTCGGTGCGGCTCGACATCTTACAGTATCGCGGCGAGCGGGTCCCCGCCACCTATGGCAGTAACAAAGTTTACCCGCACGAGTGCGAAAAATTGGGTAGTTGGACCTTTGACAATTTACAACCGAAACCGGGGCAACACGCCGACTTTACCGTCTCCTTTGCTGTAGACCGGGATGGGATTCTCCATCTCGAAGCCATCGAAACCGCCACCGGGCATCGGTTGAATGCCAGTGTAGAACGAGGAATCGGAAAGTAAAGAAATGAGAAACGAGAACTCCCTCTTAGGTCGTAAACCGTTTCTGCTTTCTGCGTCCTGCTTTCTGATTTAAGGAGCGTATGATGAACAATCAAACAACACCCCCAACCATTACTGTCATTATTGCCCAATGTGTGCAACGGTCATTCTTAAGTCCATTGCCGGGACCCGACCCGCGCCTGAAACCCTGCCATCTCCATGCGGGATATACCAATACGGTACGCTTGCTGGGGGGTGGACCGGGAAATTTGCCCAACGTACTGGAAGATTTCCTGTGGCGGGCACATGGAGGCGAAAACGGTAACCTGCCCGGCAGTGAATTTGTCCATGTAATTTATGTGGATGACGAACATATTGACGATGGCAGTGAGTTGGTGGAATCCCATTTTGCCCAATTCGGGCGGCATTGTGTGCCGGGCGAAGTAGATACGAACGGGCTTGAAGGGTATCTGGGCACAGGTCAAACCGCCGAATGGCGCAACCTTCGCAACGGGCGCACCCATGTGGTTCGCACTCCCGGGCTGAACGACAATATGTATGGCACGGGCTTTATCCCCGTTCTGCAATCCATCTGTCAGGAAGCGGAAGAGGTCTACGGGGTACGCCCCGAAGAGATCCAAATTCTGAACATCGGTGGGTGGAGCATCATCAAAGAGTTGTTCTGTGGCGTGTGGGAATTGCTCCATCACGGCATCCCTGATTACCGCGACCCGAACAACCGCGAAGCAACGATTCGCTTTAAGCATGTTGCATTAAGCGATGCCCTTTCCTACAGCGTCCAACGGGAACATCACAACATCGCACTCGATATTACCCGCATGATCGGCGGGGTGGTCTTACGCACCCCGCATGAAGCATTGGCATATAGCGGACTGAACTGAGAACGTATTGAGGATTGGGTATTGAGAAACGACCTTAGGCACACCCTTATTCGTTGCCGCATCCTCAATACTCAATACCCGATACTCGAACCATGGGCTACTTTTCCGCACAACTCCACCCTCGACCACTCTCGGCTCCGCAACAGGTCGTGCTGTGGCCCGATCCGTCGGGGTGGCGCGTCACATGGGGTCAACCACCATTAGGGGTGGCACTTGTGCAGATAATGCGGGGCGATTCTACCCCGTATGAAGTTGTGGCAACGGTATCTGCCTCCCAAAGATGGTGGCTGTTGCCTTCGGACGGGGGTGCCACCATCGGGGTGGCGTGGCAACGGGGAACGGAGGTCGGAGATGCAACGTTGGTATTGATACCACACCCTGCCGCCACTTCAGCGCTTCAGGATTGCCCGCTTTGCCGCCGCCCGTTGGAATGGAAAGAGCGGCTCTGGAACTGTTCGCAGGGGTGTGGCGCACGCTGGATTAGCCAATTCGGGCAATTGGTAGACATCGCTACGCTCCCCTACGGACTATGCACCTGTTGTCCACAGGCGCAACCATTGTTGCAGGCGGGGGAAACCTTGCTCTGTGCTGTTACCAAACATCCGTATGCACCCCCTTTGTCCAACGGTGACATTTTGACCGAGATAGACAAAGCGTTGCAGGAAAATCAAGCAAAAATAGGCATCTTTGGCTTGTTCGATATGTGATTGCCCGGCAATTCCATATCAAACAAAAGGATTCAAGCAATGAACGCAACCGTACTTCCCTTAACCGTTCCGGCGTGTGATTGTTGTCGGCAACCCGCCCCTTTGTTGGCGCGGCGCGATATGGCAGATGGCTTGTGGGTATGCCCCGATAGCGGGCAGATGTACCGTGTGATGGGAGATCGCTTATTGCGGACAGCGATGCCTGCCATCGCTCCGGTTCCCACCACCGCCCCTGCCGTACGAATTGATTTGAGCCGTAGCGGATACGCATGAGAGATGAGATAAGAGAAATGAGAAACGAGAATTAAAAAACCTGTCTGTTTTTCTCGTTTCTCATTTCTCCTTACACCTTACCAGAGTTATGAACCACACCACCACCTTTAACGATAGTACTTATCGCTGGCAGGTAGATGCCGCCGGGGCGGGATACGCCATGAAATGGATAGCACGGAAACCCCACCTTTTCCATGAAGAAGTTGAGGCAATGGCGGCATATTTTCCCCATTGGATATTGGTGGGCGGGGAACAAGAGCAACCGCAAAAAAGCCGGTGTTGCGCCGCCCCGATTGTTCCTACCAAAGGCGAAATGCGCTGTCTGGTCTGTCAAAATGTGCAGGAAAGCCGCGAATTGCTGTGGGTGGGGCAACTGCCTACGTTGGCACGTCCTGAAGCCGGGTTTAAACAGGCACAGGGCGCATTGCGTTCGGCGGGCTTTGGCGAGGCGCAAGCCGGTGGGCGCACTTATTTACTCGTACCTGTCACCGTTGCATACCCGACCGAGTGGAACAATATCGAGCCAAGTGTGCGCTATGCGCCGCGCTGGTTGGATACCATTGGCTTGCCGCGTCAAAACGGAAGTTACCATCTCATCGCCAACGGACGCGCCTGCTTGTTTGGCTACGGGGATTGGTACGGCATGACCGCCTGTGCCGTGCTTCAGCAACGGGTGGTCAATCATCTGGGCAGTTTGCTCAAAATTATGGCGGGGCAACCAGCGCGGGATGCCTTTATCGGGCGGGTCGCCCATTAATTGGAAAAGAGAAATAAGAAACGGAAAAATACCAATAGTGTACTTCCGTCTCTCATTTCTCCGCTCTCCTTTCTCTATGAACCATTTTGCGCGAGTCCTTCCCATTGTAGGAACCAACCTCTTTGAAAAAAAGGTTGCGATTGTTGGCTTTCCAAAGGCGGAGGCAGTCGTACGCTATCTGGCGGCGAACAGCATACGCCGTTGGGTATGGGTAGGTGAAGATCGGCTGAGATTGGAAATCCTGCTCAATACCCTGAAAGCACAACACGGGGCGGCACTACCTCTGGAAATTTCCCTCTATTCCCTGCCGCTCCGGGGCGTGGATGTGGTGGTTGCCATCGGAGAAGCCCATTGGAAGGAAGGGGAAGGGTTGGCGGAACGGTGGCAGATTCCCCTCCTAAAATTTCCTGTTTCAGAGGGCTGGGAATGGGACTGTACTGCTCCACTTGTAGCATTGCAAATCCGCAACCACCTGTTAGGGCAACCGCTCTTTGAATTTCCATCGTGCTCCTCCCCCTCCTATGCAACACCCGCTACCCGAAAAGGGCGCGTGTTAATTGCAGGGTTAGGAAGTTTAGGGAGTATTGCCGCTCTTCATCTTGCCCCTTATGTCAACACACTCATGCTTGCCGACCCCGATATTGTAGACCCCTACAATCCGGTACGACAGGCGTTCCCGCTTCGGATGGTCGGGAGCAACAAAGCAAAAGCAATGGCGGAATTGGTAAAGAAGGAGGTTCCGGAGGTCATCGCGCTACCGTATGCGTTGGATGATGAAGATCAAGTCGTCAACATCGTAGAACAACATGCGATTACAGCCGCGTTGGTCGTAACGGGAACCCACGCCGATTATGCGATTGCACGGGGAATCAAAACGGCAGGCATCCCTCACATCGTCGGACGGTGTTATCCGCGGGCGCGGTATTGGGAAGGCATTGTAGTGGAAAACGGAACCCCGACCTTTGAAGAGATTCGCGGGCATCTGTACCTCGGTCCTTCTCCCACTCCGACCCCTGAACAACAACGCGCCTATAGTGACCTCGGCGCGTTGGAAGCCGAACCCGCCACCCTG
>CBKYSX010000061.1:0-11288 GCA_966690745.1 uncultured Ardenticatenales bacterium | reverse complement strand
TGTTGCGTGTTGCGTGTTGCGTGTCAATGTGCCGAAAGCATATTTCGCTGAAAGCACTATGAGCAATGGGTTGCAATCATTTTACAGAAAACATATGGATTTCCGATAAATCCATGCACCATGCAATACGCACTATTTATAGTGTATAACTTCTGCCCTTCCATGCAGTGCTGTGTCCCACACGGGCATCGCGGGCGGCGCGGAGTTGGCTGTAGAGCAGAAAGAGCATGCCGATAGGGTGGGTGATAACGCTGATAAAAGGGGTGCGGGTGCGCCACGCCAACAAGGTACGTAGCAAAATGATAGTCCCGATGAGGAACGGTGTAAAGCCATTCGAGATAGGTACGCTGGAAAAATTAGATACAGGCGTGCTTCGACGTGTTGTTATACCCCGATTTTGGAAGGCAGTATCCAACATTAAACCTAGAAACGGAAAGAGGTAGGCAAAAAAGTTGAGGCTAACCATCATCCATGAGACGGCAGGGTCAATGCGGAAGCCGGAGGAGAAACTGCGCCGGAAGCCCCGCAGAATTTCATCTAAACTGCGATACATCCGACAGGAAACCAGCCCCGCGCCGTTCGCCAATCGAATTTTTCCTTGCCCTTTTGCCAACCGCGCCAGCGAAACATCCTCCGCGATTTCCCCGGCGATGGCGGCATGTCCTTCCATGCGGAAATAGGCATCCCTTTTGAATAAAAGATATTGCCCGTTGGCGGCGGCAAAGGCGGGAACGGGGAAATGCTCCATCGCCAACAGGGGCAGATAACCCAGAATCTGTAAGCCAAAGAGGGGCACAATCACTTTTTCGGCAAGGGTTTCCACCTGTTGTTCCGGCATCAAAGAGAGCAGGGCAAGGTTTTTCCGTTCGGCTTCGGCAACGGCGGCGCGGAGGGCATGGGGACGATGAATCGTATCAGCATCGGTAAAGAGCAGGTAACGACTGGCGGGGTCGGCGGCTTGCGCCAATTGGTGACACGCCCAATTTTTGCCCGCCCACCCTGCGGGGAGGGTCGTGCCTTCCATGATGGTTAGTCTGGGGGAGTCGTGGGTCTGTTTTGTCTGAATCTCTGCCAGCATCGCGCCGGTGGCATCTTCGGAATGGTCATTCAGAACGATGATTTCAAAATCGGGGTAGTCTTGGGTTAACAAGGATTCGATACAGGCACGGATATTGATTTCCTCGTTCCGCGCCGGAACCAGAATCGAAATTTTAGGCGCAGGGGTTGGAACCGTGCCGCGTGGCGTGCGGAAGGTGGCAAGGTTGGTGAGCAGGGTTCCGCCCGAAACGGCAAGGGCGAGGGTGGAGAGGAAGGTGAGCATATCTTGATGATGTGGTTAAAAGTCAAGTTAAGGAGAATTCCACCCCCGGTTCCGCGTTGCTCCACCGGGGGCTACCAGTAAGCTCACGGTTTTACGGCTAAAAGCGGTTGTCGTTCAGCTTATCGGTAGCCGCTAGTAGAGCAACGCGGAACTAGCGGGCGGGAGTATTGACTTACATAACGACGGCTACGGTGGCTACGCTGGCTAGTCTCGCAGATACCCTCCTTAATGGTAGCCATTGTTCTTTTGGCTGAAACATACCCACCCCACATTTCGGTGGGAACGACACCCACCTACATATGGGGCTATCATCACGTCACCCCTTAATAGAGGTTTTAAGGTGGAAA
The DNA here is from genome assembly GCA_966690745.1 of uncultured Ardenticatenales bacterium. Lineage (GTDB taxonomy): Bacteria > Chloroflexota > Anaerolineae > Ardenticatenales > Ardenticatenaceae > CBKYSX01. The sequence goes on along the minus strand of CBKYSX010000061.1, from coordinate 9,620 downwards.
AGAAGATTTTCCTCGAATGTGAACCCTTGAAAAGGGTAGCATGATCGTAGCCTCAAGTGGAGCGAACGCGGAATTTGGGGTGGTCTTGGTTGAAATAGCATGGATTCCATGCTATGCTTTGGTTTATGATCCAAACCTTTGCGGATACAGGCACCGAAGACATTTTTAATGGCAAGAATACGTCTGCGGCGCGGCGTACCTGTCCACCTTCTTTATGGTCGGTTGCTGTTCGCAAACTTGATCTCTTGGATGCTGCCACAGCTTTGGAAGACCTACGTGTGCCTCCCGGTAATCGGTTGGAGGCACTCAGGGGGGATCGTGTCGGACAGCATAGCATTCGTATCAATGACCAGTATCGCATCTGTTTTACATGGTTGGGAACGGATGCCGATGCGGTTGAAATTGTTGACTATCACTAACCTGTAAAAGGAGCATTATCATGGTTCGTATTCCCACTGACCGGGTACCGACCCATCCGGGCGAGATTCTGCGCGAGGAATTTCTGGTACCGATGGGGATTACCCAACGTGAACTGGCAGAAGCCCTCCATGTTCCCTATCAACGCATCAATGAATTGGTGAATGGGCATCGCGGCATTACGGCGGGCACGGCATTGCGCTTTGCCCGATTTTTTGGTACGTCCGCCGATTTGTGGATGAACCTCCAACTGCGGTGGGAATTATACTTTGCGAATCAGGCAGAAGCACAAGCATTAAAGCAAATCGAACCTTATAAAACATCAACACCTCATGTGGGTTGATGTTCTCCTACGGGTGCTTTCCGTAATCCCCCACCACCAGCTCCGCCACAAGCCGCCCGCTAATCATCACAATTGGCACCCCGCCCCCCGGCTGGGTGGAGCCGCCCACCAAATATAATCCCTTGACATCCTCGGAACGGTTGGGCGGGCGGAAGAAGGCGGTTTGGGCGGTAATGGCACTTAGTCCAAAGATGGAGCCACGATTGCCGTTGAAGACGGTTTCAAAATCCTGCGGTGTAAAACAGTCTTTCCAGCGTATATGCTGACGAATATCAGGCAAGCCTGCCTCCCGCTCCATGCGGTCTAACATCTGCTCCATCATCGCTTCTTTTTCCATTTCCCAATTCGGACTGTTGGGTCCCAGCGCGGGGGCAAGTGCCAGGACATACAATGCTTCACAACCGGGCGGGGCAAGGGTGGGGTCGGTGCGGGTCGGGGCGCAGATATACCATGAGGGGTCGCGGGGCAGTTGTTTTTTCTCAAAAATATCCTGCATTTCCTCATCATAATCGGTACCAAAATAGATATTGTGATGCACCAGATGGGAGTATTCCCGATCCACCGCCACATACATGATGAAGGCGGAGGAAGAAGGGTCATAGCCTTTTAAGCGTTTATCGGTATACTTTTTGCGGGCAGTGATGGGAACCAGATCGCCGTAGGTATGCACCAGATCGGCATTGGAAATCACCACATCGGCGGGGATGACACTCCCGTTTTCTAATTCCACGCCGGTAGCCCTGCCCGCTTCTACCCGAATCTGGGTAATGGGTGTATTACACCGTATTTCTACGCCCAGCTCCTCCGCCACCTTTACCACCGCTTCTACAATGGCGTATAAGCCCCCCTTGGGGAACCAGACCCCCTGTTGCTGTTCCAGATAGGGAATCACGGTATAGGTTGCCGGGGTTTGGCGCGGCGAAGCCCCCACATAAATTGCCTGAAACATGAACAATTGTTTGATGCGGGGGTCTACAAAGAGTTTGTCCACACGGGTATACATCGAAGTCAGCGCGTCTACCTTCATCCCCGCCATGAAGACTTCGGGCTGGAAGATGTCGCGCCATGACATGAACAATCGGTCAAAGATAGCACCATCTATTGCCTGCCAGATTTTATCGGTGCGGCGCATGAACTGTTCGTAACGGGCGACATCGGCAGACGAGATTTTGCGAATTTCTTCCAGTGTCTCTTTTTCGTCGGTGTGCAATTCAAAAATTGTGCCATCGCGGAAATGGGCGCGGTAAATCGGCTCAAATTGGTGCAATTCCAGATAATCATCGGGGTTGCGCCCGACATCCCGAAACAAACGGGTGATTTCCTGCGGCATGGTCAGAATGGTAGGTCCGGTATCAAAACGGAAACCATCCCGTTCCAACAGGTTCACTTTTCCGCCGGGGCGGGCGTTTTTTTCAAGTACCGTGACATGATGCCCCGCATGGGCAAGGCGCACGGCGGCGGATAAGCCGCCCATGCCCGCACCGATAATCACAATGCGGAGAGGGTTTGAGGGAATAGAGGGGAGAGTAGTCATAAAGTGATGTCGTTCAGGTATCAGGGTTTGCGCTATCGGTCAGTACCATTCAAGATACTATAGGTTAGGGGTTGGGCAAGGTGATGGTCATTACCCTACCATCGGGTAACGATTTGGATAAGCGCAATGGTAAGACTATCCCCCGACCCTGAATATGAAATAAGGAGAAAAAGGATATATGGAAGAAACGGTCACACAGATCGCTTTAATTATCGGGTTGGGAATACTTTGCCAATGGATTGCATGGCGATTGCGGATTCCTTCTATATTGCTATTGCTGGCGGTCGGGTTCTTGTCCGGTCCCGTGCTTAATATTGTACACCCCGAAGCGTTACTGGGAGAGGCATTAACCCCGTTGGTGGGGTTGGCGGTGGGGATTATTCTTTTTGAAGGGGCGATGACGCTGAAATTGAGTGAACTGCGGCGCATTGGTCCGGTGGTACGGAATCTCAATACGATTAGTGTGTTGGTGACATGGGCAATTGTCACGGCGGCGGGCTATTACATCCTCAATTTATCCTTGCCCCTTGCGACATTGCTGGGGGGAATTTTAACGGTGACAGGACCAACGGTGATTGGTCCGTTGCTTCGCCATGTCGGGAATGTGGGCGCACCGGGGACAATATTGAAATGGGAAGGGATTTTGATTGACCCTATCGGGGCAACATTGGGGCTGTTGGTGTTCGAAGCGATTTTGAACGGAACTTTTCAATCAGTCATTGGCAATGGGGTTACGGAAGGGGTGAGCGGATTTCTGAAAACGGCATTTATTGGAACCGGGGCGGGTGTCGTAGGAGCGTGGATTGCGATTCAATGCCTGAAGCGATATTTGATTCCCGACTATTTACAAAATCCCTTTGTTTTGATGCTGGTTATCGTGGTGTTCGCGCTTTCTAATATGCTTCAGCACGAATCGGGGATTCTGGCAACCACCATCATGGGCATTATGCTCGCCAATACCAGAGGGGTAGACACCACCCATATTTTGGAATTTAAGGAAACGCTCTCGATTTTACTGATTTCGGCACTCTTTATTGTGCTTTCTGCCGGGTTAGACCTTGCAGTACTGGCTGAAATTGATATGCGCTATGTTGCATTTTTAGCGATTTTGCTTTTTGTCGCCCGCCCGCTGTCCGTAGCGGTGGCAACCATCGGCTCCGATTTGAGCTGGCGCGAACGGCTATTTATTGCATGGCTTGCCCCGCGCGGGATTGTTGCCGCCGCCGTCACCTCACTCTTTGCCTTCCAATTGGTGGAAGCCGGATATACCGAAGCGCAACGGCTCGTTCCGATTATCTTTTTTGTCATTGTGGGAACGGTGACAGTCTACGGTTTAACAGCCGTTCCGCTCTCCCGAATGCTCAAATTGGTGAAAGAATACCCTTCCGGCTTTTTGATTGCGGGGGCGCATCGCTGGGCGCGGGAATTGGCGGCATTGTTCCAAAAGTACGGGCATAACGTCATCATCGTGGATAATAACGCTGATAATGTAAAGGTTGCCGAACAAATGGGGTTGAGAGCAATTCAGGGAAACATTTTGGCGGAGCAGATTGAGGAGCAGGTGGAATTTGAAGGGGTAGAAATGTTCCTTGCCCTTACTGCTAACGATGAAATCAACTCATTGGCGGCATTGAATTACGCCCATGTCTTCGATAAACAGAATGTCTATCAATTGCCGCCGCTTCGAGTAGAACCACAGGAAGGCGACATTACCATTCCGCCTAATCTACGTGGCACGACCCTGTTTGGCGATACGTTGACCGCCCAACAGCTACGGGACCATGCTGAATCGGGCAGTACGTTGCGGGATATTGTCGTTACCGAGGATGTGGCAACTAAGCCTTTCCCCGAACAATTTCCCGAAGCGGTTGCTTTGTTTGTGGTCTACCCGAACGGGCGGATTGACCCGGTATTAAGTCAGAAAAATGTGCCGCTTGTGGCAGGACAGACCGTGATTGCGCTGGTAAAGCCGGGTACTTCTATCCCGGAACCCGCGCCCCTTCCGGCGATGGAAGTCTCTACCTCTTCGTAAAGTATTGTGTTGAGGCTTTTGCCACGTTGCGCCGTAGTTACCGTACTCCATTAACAGGGTGCGTAGATTGGCGGGGCTGAGCGGGATGTATGCCTTGCACAACACGTTCATACACCTGTCGCGTTTCTACTGCCGCTTTTTCCCATGCGAATTGGGTGGCATGGGCGCGACCGGCGGTTTGCAAAGAGCGGCGATAGTCATGGTCACTTACTAACCATCGCAATCCATCTTGAATCGAATCTACCTCTGTTGGTTCAACAAAATGGGCGGCTTCCCCCGCGATTTCCGCCAACGAACCGCGCCGCGAGGTGAGAACTGCGGTGCCGCACGCCATCGCCTCTATCACAGGCAAGCCGAAACCTTCATAGAGTGAGGGGAATGCCAGCAAATCCGCCCCGTTGTACAACGCCACCAAGTCGTGAATCGGAAGTTGATTCAATACCCGCACCCGATGGTTGATCCCCAATCGTTCAATGGTTTCAAACAGGGGCGCTTCTTTCCACCCTCTCTGCCCCGCCAGCACCAGATGATGGGGATGTCCTTCTTGTACCAATCCCGCGAAGGCTTCTACCAACCGCTCTAAATTTTTGCGCGGCTCTAAGGTTCCCACATACAAAACATATTTTTCGGGTAAATGATGACGTGCCGCCACCTGTGACACAGTTTCGTGCGGAAGCGGACGAAAGGCGGGATCTGCCGCTTCGTAAATCACATGGATTTTCCCGGCAGGAACGTTCAGCAACCGAATAATATCGGCTTTCGCACTCTCGCTGACAGTGACAATCGCGGCGGAACGACGCACCACTAAGGGGATAAAGGGGCGCATTGCCAGCAAGCGGCGGCGGTAATGATGTTCGGGGTAGAGCCATAACGTCATGTCATGGAGAGTCACAATTGTGGGGCAGGTGCTAACCAACGTGGCAACGCTATTGGTGAAATGGGCGATATTCACCCCCAACGAGCGGAGTTGAAAAGGGAGTAAAAACTGCATCCATACCGTCTTGTTCGTTTTTACCGATGGTAGGATCGCGGGCGGCATTCCGTTGCGTGTGACCAGCAAGGGACGATGGGCAACCGGCACAACCGTATCGTCGCGCAGTTGGTGCAACTGTTCTAATAAGTTGAGGGTGTAGGTTCCCACGCCGCTTTGTGGTACACAAAGGGGCGTGACATCAAAGCCAAGTTTCATAACGGCGGATGTACCACAGAGGGCACGGAGAACGGACAAGATTCGGATTGGCGACACGAATGGAAAGCAGTCAATTCGGTAGGGTCGTGGTGGGCGACCACAAGGGTCGCCCCTACAGAAGGGGCATCTTGTCGTATCCCCGGCACTTTAGTTCTCTGTGTGCTTTGTGTCCTCTGTGGTTTACTTTTCATTTGCAAATTTCGCAGGGGTAAGGGCAAGTGCCGCCAGAAGCCAGAACAGGATGTAACTGGGGGTGAATTGCCAGAAGCTGTCCACCATCCCGTGCAGATACCAGACAATCAACAACAGGGCAAGCGTAAAATGCCACCGCCACACCCACCCCTGTTGTCGTTGTAGAATCCGCCACACATTCAGCACAAGCGCGGCGGAGAAAATCAGAAAGCCTGCCAGCCCTACGATTCCGCTTCCTACCAAAAACTCAATGTACTGGTTATTAGTGTGAATATGCGGGTCAAAATTTTCATAGCCCATTTCATACCCGTAGCGTAGACGGAAGGTGTCCGGTCCGATGCCCAGAACAGGGGCGGCGCGAACCATATCGAAGGCAATCCGCCATAGCTCAAAACGGGTAGGGGTCGGGATTCGCACGACTGCCGTAGGCGTTTCAGTGATGTTTAATTCGTTATCAGTAGCGGGAGTCCCCGCAACGGTCAGGGTCATGGTATGTGGCGCGTTTTCTTTCCAACTGAACCACGTTACTTGCTCCTGCAACATATCCCAGGCGACCAGGTATTCGCCCGGGGCATCCGGTGCAAAAAGATAGGCATCTATTGTCACTGCCGCGCCGGGGGGTACGGGGTCATCCAGCACGGTTCGCGCTCCATCATAGGTGACGAGCGTTCCATCCGCTTGATAGAGATGATAGCTCAGCAGGAACGGTTGTGTGGTTGTGGATTCCCATACACGCGGACTGCTGTTGGTGATGGTGACGGGCACACGCACCCTTGCCCCCGGTTGTATGGTTGACAAGGGTGGGGCAGTATAGGTGGCACGGTACCATTCTGTTTCGGTTTCGCTGACCAATCGCAGGCGGGCAGTGGGGTTGAAATAGAGCAAAACGATAGCAAGGATACCCAATACGCCCGCCGCACTGAAAGCGGAAAGCGGAAAGCGGAAAGCGGAGAGTGGAGAGGGTGTATGTGCCCCCTCTTGGGAGGGGGGAAGGGGGTGGGTTTTCGTTCCTGCGCCCTGCGTCCCGCGCCCTATGCCGTTTCCCCTTTCTTTCCACCATACGCCCACTGCCAAACCGACAAAAATCAGCCCCAGCAATCCGATTCCGGCACGGCTGAGGGTCAGTACCAGCGTTACCATGCCTGTAAGCAACAACAGTCCTAAAAGCATTTTTTGCCATCGGCGCGGGGTTTGCACTATCCACAGAAAGAGAAGCGGAAGGGTGAGTTCCAGTACCAACGCCGTGATGGTCGGGTAGGAAAGCGTGCCACTGACCCGTTCTAAATCCCCTACCCGCGCCACCGCCCTGCGGAACCCATCGGCGATGCCGCTACCGGGTGCGGTGGTGCCTTCCAATACCCCGATGACACCTACCACTGCGCCGCCGAGAGCCAATGCCTTTAACATGGCTTGCCATCGGGGAAGCGTGTTAATTAGGTCGTAGGCGCACCAACCCGTTAAGATTCCCAGTGTCAGCCGGTAGCAGAATTTTAAGGCGGTGAGTTGTTCGGCAGAGGCAAAGAGCGTGGCAACGAGTTGACTGCCCCAGAAGAGCAGGATGGGGAAAACCAACACTTTCGGGTAGGTGGGGAATCGTCCTTGTAGTAAACACGCCGCTCCCCATACGCCCAACAACGCAAACAACAACACTTCTACAGTGCTAAATTCGATAACACCCAACGACAGCACCGCCTGACGCGGCTCCACGGTAAAGAACAGCCCCAGTGCCAATAATAGCAAGTAGGCGGCTTGGCGAAGGGTATGCAGTTGTCCGATTGCCCATCGGTTTTCACGGATGGGCGGAACGCTTTCGGCAACTTTACTCATTAGATTTGTTCAACACCTGTTTCCCTTAACCTAAAGGATGGGGCTATTGAAAGTAGGCTAGACATCCCCAGTGGTTAGCCCTGTCCTTCAAGGACAGGGGTGGGTTGTACAGGACTAGGTGATAGACCCTTGTTGGTTTGCCCTTCAAGGGCGGGCGCGGGGCTTTCTTCGTGCAATAATCCCATAAGCAACCCGACCATTACCGCCCCGCGCAAGCCGGTGGTTGCCCACAACACAATGTCAAAGAGATTGGCGATTGCCCACGCGACCCAGACGGAATGGTAAGGGGAATGAAAACGAAGCAACCCCGCTCCGGTGAACCACAGCACCGCCGCGAACCCCAGCCAGCCCAACTCTGCCGAGGTGAGCAGGAATCCGTTATGCACGATGATGGCATTCGGGTCTATCTGTTGAGCCGCAACGGCATAATTGGTAATGCCCACCCCTATCGGATTCTCTACACTCACTTGCAACGCAATCAGGGCATCCCGTTCCCGTTCATAGAGCGAACGTAATTCATAGACATTGTTCAGGTTGAAAAAACGACTGGTGGCGAAATCCGCGTAGGGCAGGGCAATCACGATAAGCAACAGGACAATCGGAGAGGCACGTACTGCCTTGGTAAGAATCGGTTGCCACCCCACCTGTCGGGCGCGGTGGAGAAGCCATACACCAAAGCCGATGACAAATGCCAACCATCCTGAACGGGAGAAAGAAACAACCAATCCTCCGAACCCGATGAGCATGGGTAGCCATTTGAGACGGAAGGGCAGTGTTGCCATGCACAGCAATAGCACAGCCATCAACGCGCCCAAGGCATTCGGGTGAAATGTCAGCCCATAGCCGCGCATATACACCACATCATTCACCACAAAAACACTTGCTCCCGGATTCACCGGGTTGATGATGGGTTCCCCCCACGCATACAACCCGACCTCCCGTTGCATCCCGAACTGCACCATTGCCACCACGCCCTGCACCACAAGAATGGTTGCCCATACCCACCCCATGCGTGGGCGCTCATTAAGGACGTAAAAATAGGTCAACCAGAGCGCGGCAAGCAGTGCCAATTGGGTCCACCACGCACTGGTCGGGGTCAGGCGCAGACTAATGAGAATGAATGCGGTGTAGAGCGCAAGCGGGAGGGTCAAGTAGCGTTTGCCCCATTGCCATCGTTTTTGCCGCCAGTCCCTTATCAGTGAAACTCCCCATAGTCCTACCAATACCACTGGAACCAATGCCAATAACCCCAGCGAGCGGGTTTCCCCCCCGAACCAGGGTAATGTCACGACGCGCCACCACACCCAAGGTCCGTTTTGGAGTGAGGGCGAGAGAAAAACCAATAATAAGAATAACCCGAACGCGCTGTCCCGTATCAGACGCAGGGTAAACATGATGAGCGTCCGTACCCGTAGCAGTAGGGAGTGCATACCCGTTTCATTCCACTGCCCCGCCGCCACCGGTTTCAACTCCTTCAATCAGGTAGCGTTGGGCAATGCCATAGAGAGCGAGGAGGGGCAACAGCGACAGCAATGCCATCGGCATCATGTATTGAAGCTGGGTGACGTATTGGTTTTGGAAAAAAGCCAATCCCAAAGGGAGCGTAAATTTGTCACTATCAGTCAGATATAAGAGCGGATTCAGATAATCGTTCCACGATGCGATGAAGGCGAAGAGCGCGACAGTAATCATTACCGGACGTGCTAATGGCAGTGCGATATACCAGAACAACTGCAACGGCGAACAGCCATCCAACTCGGCGCAATCATATAAATCCCTCGGCAGGCGACGGAAAAATTGGCGAAACAAAAAAATGTAAACCCCACAGGCTGTCCATTGAAGTAATACCAACGGCAGGTAACTATCAACCCACCGTAATTTCACGAACATTAGAAAGGTAGGCAGTAAAGTCGCCTGGGCGGGCAACGCCATCGAAGCCAAAAGCAAAACGAACAAAATGGTGCGTCCTCGCGCCGGATAGGCGGCAAAGCCAAATCCTGCCATAGCACTAATCAATACCACCCCCGGTACGGTCAGGGTGGCAACCGTCAGGGAGTTGATGAAGTAGCGCGGGAAGGGAATCAAT
>CBKYSX010000060.1:0-11312 GCA_966690745.1 uncultured Ardenticatenales bacterium | reverse complement strand
GCAAACCCAAATTGTTGGGTGGCTTGTTCCTCTAAGTGATGTGCCTCATCAATCATTACACAGTGGGATTCAGGAATTAACCCTCCCCCCGCCGCGAGATCATTAAGTAAGAGGGCATGATTCACAATCACCAGATGGGCATTTTGAGCACGTTCATGGGCGCGGAACCAATAACAAGGACCAAAGGGCGCACAGACATCGGGACGGCAGGAAGCACTATCGCCACAAATTTGCGCCCATGCTTCCTCTTCTTCCCGTTGCAAATTTAACTCGGAACGGTCCCCACCGGTTGTAATTTCTTTCCATATTAACACCCGTGCGATCAGTCGTGCTTCCGCCGGGGTGTAAAGATGCGTTCCTCCTTTCCCGCGTTGTTGTAACAATGCAAGACGACGGGAACAAAGATAGTTACTCCGCCCTTTTAACCGTTGTACGCTAAATGGCGTTGGCAGGGCTTCTGCCAGACGGGGCAAATCCTGATAGTATAGCTGGTCTTGCAGGTTGAGCGTATTGGTCGAAATGACAACAGGGACATTGCACCGTTGTGCCTCATAGATAGCGGCAAGGGAATAGGCAAGTGATTTTCCCGCCCCCGTGCCGCCTTCTACAATCAGATGGGTTTCGTTGCTTAACGCACCTACAATCGCCTCCAACATTGCTTTTTGAGCGGGGCGGGCGGTAAAGCGGGGCAAATGCGCCATCAGCGGACTGTTTGCTTCGACCCACTGTAGAATCTCATGGTGCGGCAAAGACGTAGGAGCTTCAATCGGCTCTAACCGATGGGTTGGCGCAGGAGGTTCGGCGCGGGGGGGTGGCATTGGAATCGGAATACCGCCATCCCCCTCTGCCCGGTGTGCCGCCGCAAAGAAGCTTCGCAACGACCATCGGCTTTCCACCACGACTTGCACAATGGCTTCCAACACACCATGGGGTAAGGTTCGTGCCGCCCGCCAGAGTGCCAGAAAGAGGTGCATCGTCATTTCAGAATCCGCCAATGCACGATGCCACCCCTCAAAGGATACGCCAATAAAGGTAGCGAGTTCCCCTAAGGTATAGCGCGGGGCGTAGGGCCACAATAAGCTCGCCAGCTCAAAGGTGTCCAAATGTGCTTGACCCACCAAAACATTCTGTTTCTGCAAAAATGCCAATTCAAACCCAACATTATGCCCCACCACCGGGTAATTCCCGACAAAGGCACGAAATTCATCAATAACACGGCTTAACGGTGGCGCGTGGTCTAAATCGGATTGCGTAATTCCGGTTAATTGACTGATACGATGGGGAATCGGGCGACCGGGATGGACTAAGGTTTGCCAGCGTTCGATAACGGGGTCTTCGTCGGGGTGACTGGGAACCCGAAACTTTACCGCGCCGATTTCTAAGATTGCATCACGTTCAGGGGAAAAACCTGTGGTTTCGAGGTCAACAGCGACGTAGATACGAGACATGCCATGTCTTTCTAGGGGATAAGGGGTCGCCGTTCATTATAAGGTTGTCAAGCAGAGGAGCAATTCAAGCGGCTTAGGTGGAAGAAGTTGTCATTAATTGGCGCAGGGTGCGGAAGAGGTCAGAAGGAGGTGTTGTTTTTAAGACATAGGCAGAAGCACCTCGCGCCATGGCTTCCCGTCGGAAATGCGTCCCGCTTTCAACGGTTAAGATAATCATCAATGCCAGAGGTGCGCCCTCATGCAGAGGTTGAAGTATCGCGGTTGCGGTAGCATCCGGCAACCAGTAATCCAATAAAATAAAATCGGGTTGCGTCGCCGTCGCAAGCGAAACCGCTTCTGCACCTGTTTCGGCTTCCCCTATAATCTCCATATCTTCTTCCCCTTCAAATACAAGGCGCAAGGCTTCGCGCACAGAAGGGGTATCATCCACGATGAGAACGCGGTAAGGGGGGCGCACATTCTCCACCATGGGAATGCTCCTAGCAAGGGGGTGGGAACCCAGAAACATAACAACCTACTATCACAAACGCAGTATCGCTACCGGGTTCATCTTAGAGAAATCCCTTTGCTTTCACATCTGCCAAGGGGTATTAAAATCGGGCTAACTTTTGACAGGAGTCTGCATCTAACTTTAGATAGGGAAAAATCACTATCTAAAGTAACGCTAAACGCTTTGATATCAATAACTGCTCTTACCTTAATGAGGCTCCGGCAATCCTTTTACGGATGTATTGGTTAAGGTGGTCGCACAGGCAGGGCATAGCGGTTGACCCGCCGCCACCCACCATGCGGGGAGGTCTATAGTGGCACGAATCTGCCACAGCTCATGGGCGTTCGCACGAACGAGAAAAGCATTTTCACGACACATTATTGCAGGGCAAAACGCCCATTCCCATGTGTCATGGGGAGTAGCCAAAGCGGGATGCGTTTGTAAACGGGTTGTAGACATAAAAATCTCCTTACAGTACTTCGCACAGAATGATTACACTGTAAAACCAGGCGGTCTCGATGTCACCTACCAAAAGTTAGAAAAAAATACTCGCCTTCTTAGGGAGTTAAGTACAACCCCATAAATCCTGCGACACGGACTGTAGGGGCGACCACAAGGGTCGCCCGTATTACTCCGCTTATGGTTCTGTAGTTATTCGGGTGTGCCCTTAAAGGAGAAGGGGGATATCCTGAATCGGGTGAAGATTGTGGCGGGTATTATCCGACGCGCGGGTGGGGAATTTCGACCTGAATTAAGGCACCACCGCCATTCGGTTCGTTTTGAACATTGAGGCGACCTTCCAGCAAAGCCACCCTTTCGCTGATTCCCAACAACCCGTAATGACCCTCGCCCCCTAACGTTGCCAGATCAAAGCCCCGCGAGAAACCATGCCCATTATCGGCTATCGAAATCATGAGGGTACGGGGGGAGGTATGGTACAGCGACACCCTTACAAGGGTAGCATCTGTGTGTTTCCGCACATTGCTTAATCCTTCCTGTACGATACGGAAAATCGTCAGTTCAATCGGTTCCGGTAAACGCCCGAGGTTTTTATCTAGTTCAAGGCGGGTTTCTATGCCGGTGCGGACAGACCAATCGCGGGTATAGGATTGTAATGCCGACCCCACGCCGAGGCTGTCAATGGTCGGCGGGCGGAGCGTACCACAGATACGCCGCATATCATCCACCAGTGCCAGCATCCCCGCCCGTACGTCTGCCAACTCTTCGCCGGGTATCCCTTCGACCTCCGCCTCAATTTCTTCCAATTGATAGTTGAGACCCAGCAAATCTTGCATGACTTGATCATGGAGTTCGCGGGCAAGGGCTTTCCGTTCCTGTTCACGCTCGGTCAGCAGACGGCGTTGGGTATCTTGCAGGGCAAAGTTCGCGCTGTCCAACGCGGCAACCTGCTCTGCCATTTGGGCAATCAACTGACGATTGAGAGAATCCTGTGCGGCGAGGTTCTGTTCCAGCTGGCGTTGATGATGATCCAGTTTTTCCGCCTGTTCGCGGGCGCGGTAATAACTTTCCAATGCCCAAATGATAGGGGTAAGTTGTCCCCGGTCGGCAGTACCTACAAGCGCAGAAACAACTTCTTCCCGGCTGGTGGCATCGGTGCGTAACGTCGTTGCAAGCCGCCCCTGCCGCAGAACGAGCAAACGGTCTGATACCGCAAAGAGATGATCCAGATTATTACTGCTGAACAAAACCGCCGTGCCTTGTGCCTGCCACTCCCGAATAAGCCCGATCAATGTCTGCTGATATGCATACCCCAATTGTTGGGTCGGCTCATCCACCACAACAAGTTTGGCAGGGCGAACCAACGTTCGTGCGATAGCAACCAGTTGGCGCTGCTCACTCGACAAATTTACAACTTTGTCGCGCAATGAATCAATGGGGACTTTCAAACGGGAAAGAATTTCACCGGCGCGGGCATCCATCCGTCCGCGATGGGGAACCCGCAACCATCCGCCCAGCCCATACCATCCGATTTCATCCCCCAAAAATACGTTTTCGGTGACATCGAGATGGTCTGCAAGTATAGGGTCCTGGGCAATCACTGAAATTCCAACAGCGTGGGCACGGAAGGGCCATGTCAATCGTTTCCCGGAAATATAGACATCCCCCTCGCCGGGGGCTTCCATCCCTGCGAGAATTTTAGCGATGACCGATTTACCTGACCCACTACGTCCTGCCAGCCCGACCACCTCACCCGGCGCAATTTCCAGACTGACCTGACGCAGAACTGCAAGTGCGCCGAAATTTTTAGAGAGATTGATGCACCGCAGAACCGGTTCCATGGTACCGTCCTTTACCCACCATCCTGATTGCCATTATTGTTAGGGAGGCGGCAGAGGCTGACTGAAATCGTTGGTTTCCCACATTTGCGTCATCGCCTCGACATTGTTACGGGTTACAATATCCAGACCCGTATCTATGGTAGACGGATAAGTCTGGTTATTTACAATATGGTCGTGAACAATTTGAACAGAGTCATACCCCCACCGCCAGTATTTTTGCCCGAGCAACGCTTCTAGATACCCATCACGGAGCAACTCAAGTTCAAGCGGCAGAGTGTCAAACGCCACTGTTTTCAGGGTGCCCTCCCGTGCCGAGGCTTCCCATAAGGGCATTGAGCCGCGATCCGCAAAAAGGGGCCACATTCCGGCAAAGAACCATCCATCCAGCGAAGGATGTGCCTGCATGGTTTCTTCTACCCCCTGCACTCCTACCGTAATATCCTCATGGCTGGCAACAATCCGTACAATCTCAACACCGGGGTAATCAGAAGCCAGACGGTCACGGAAACCGTTCACGCGCTCTTCCAGATTCAGCGCACCCGGTGCGCCCGTCAACACCGCCACTTCGCCCACGCCGCCAATTGCCGCCGCCAACAAATCCGCCGCCTGTTGTCCGCCCGCGTAATTGTCAATGCTCAAAAAGGTGAAGCGCCCGCTATCGGGGGAATCGGAATCCCATGTCATGACGGGAATCCCCGCCGCCACCGCCCGGTCAATCGGGTCAATACAGGCAGTTGGCTCATTACAGGATACGGCGATGCCATCCACCCCCCGCGCAATCAGGTCATCAATCAGCCGTGCCTGTTCCACTGCATCGGCAGAGGCGGGTCCTACAACAATCAATTCAACCCGAATCGGACCGTTCGCACTCAGTTCTTCCGCCCGTGCCTGCGCCCCTTGCAAGCCAAGATCAAAAACCGGGTTGCCAAGCGATTTCGGTACCCATGCAATCGTAAGGGTTTCCACCGCTTGCGCGTCAGGCGGGGATTGACAGGAGGTGGCAAATACGAGTAAGAGTGTTATCAATGCCCACAACATTGTCCATCGGGGAAGCCGCCGGGTATGTAAAGTAGATAAAGATGCCATCTGCCTGAACCGTATCACGGTTAAATCTCCCGCCGTCGTCGCCAATATTCAAACAAGATAACCATCAAAATTACCGCCCCGATGGTTAACCATTGCCAGAAGGTTGGCAATCCCAATAACACCAGTCCGTTACGGGCGATTTGCATCAGTACAGTCCCCAGTACGATGCCAATAACGCTTCCTTCCCCGCCAAACAGGCTTACCCCCCCAATGACAGCGGCGGCAATAATGTCCAGCTCATAGCCCAATGCCGCCATCGGCGCGGCAACGCCTAACTTGGCGGTCATGACCATCCCACCCAGGGCGGCAAGCAGACTACTAAGGGTATATGCGAGCAGTTTCACCCGCTCTGTTGGCACTCCGGTAAAGAGGAGCGCACGTTCGTCCCGTGCTACGGTGTAGATGTAATGTCCCAGAACGGTGCGTTGTAAAATGAGGCTGACGCATAAAGCCAGCCCTAATGCCAGCAGGACAGGAAGAGGAAGTGGAAGCGAGCCGATTAAAAGTTCACCTTGCCCCAACCACCGAAAATCCGACGGCAGGTCACGGACAGGCGCACCTGCCGTCAATCCAAGCGTGATACCACGCGCAAGACCCATCGTACCCAGGGTGACAATAAAAGGGGGTAAGCGATAGTAGCCCACCAACGTACCGTTGACTACCCCGACTAAGACCCCGACCAATGCCCCTGATAGCACCGCCGGGATTACATCGGCACCATTTTGTAATGCCAGAGCGCAAACCAGTCCCGCCAATGCCATGACCGAGCCAACCGAAAGGTCTACACCCCCGACAATGATGGCAACCCCAACCCCAAAAGCGGCAATCGCAAACCAAGATACATAGATGGCAACATTGAGCAGGTTGGTAGCGGTGAAGAAGGTGTCCGTGCCAATACTAAGGGCAAACCCCATGGTTAACAGGAGCAAAAAGACGGTGAACTCCTGTCTCGCCAACAGCACCGCCCAGCCCCGCCGCAAGGAACGTGTAAGGCGGGGTTGGGTTGTAGGGGTGGCAACGAGCGGACTGTCGAGATGCTGTTCCTTCATGGTAGGCTTCTTCCCACTATAACCATTCAGCGTCTAGCGTGTGGCACGGCGTGTGTACACATCAAAAATAACCGCCGCCGCCAACACCAAGCCGCGCACGACATATTGATAGGAGATACCCACGCCCAGAAGGTTCATGCCACTGGTCAGCGAGGTCATCACCAGTGCCCCGATGATGGAGCCTGTAACACGTCCAACCCCCCCAGCCGCCGAGACCCCGCCGACATATGCCGCCGCAATCGCATCCAGCTCAAAGAGTGTTCCGGCGGTGGTGGTGGCGGATTGAAGGCGCGATGCAAAGAGGATACCCGAGAGCGCGGACAACATACCCATTGAGCCGAAGACCACAAAAATGATACGGTTGACGTTAATGCCGCTCAGTTCCGCCGCTTCGGGGTTACCCCCTACCGCGTAAACATGACGACCCAGAACCGTCTGGGTCGTAACAAAGTGATATATCCCAACCACGAGGAGCATAATCACCACTGTCCACGACAAGCCGTTGTAACTGGCGAGAATCCAGGTAATCGCGGCTACCAGCCCTACCACAAAGAGCAGTTTGAGCATAAAGAGTGAGTTCGGCAAAACCTCAAAGCCATACGCCTCTTTTTTGCGGCGGCTGTTCATTTCACTGCTGATATAGAACCCGATGGCGATAAGCCCCAATAACAGGGTGACTTTGTGAATCCCCGGTAGAAAGCCCTCTATCGGAAAATCAGGAATGAAGGCGTTCCCAATGGCGTTAAAGGCATCATCGCGAATAATAATGGTCCCCGTGCCCTCTGTCACCAGTTGCAATGCCCCCCGATAAATCAACCACCCCGCCAGCGAGGCGACAAAAGAGGGGATACCCAGTTGAGCAACGGGAAAAGCCGTTACCAGCCCCGCCAATGTGCCTAAGAACAATACAAGCGGAATAACGATCAGGGTCGGCAAGCCCCAATCCACCAGCGCAATCGCCGCAACCGCTCCCAGAAAGCCCGCCAGGAAGCCTACCGATAGGTCAATCTGACGGATAACGATGACGAGCGTCATGCCCACCGCCAGTACAGCGATGTACCCCGTTTGATTGAGCAGGTTGCTCAGGTTACGCGGGGAAAGGAAGACACCTTCTGTGCGAACGGCAAAGATGATCATGATGCCGAAAAGGGCAATGTACATTCCGTAATCGCGAATGTTGCGCCGCAGGACCTGTTGCAGGCTCTGCACGAAATCATTGGGACGGGATACGGTTTCTACGTTCTGAACAGCCACCGTGTACCTCCGTTAGCTCGTTGCCAGGTGCATAATTTTTTCCTGGGTCGCTTCTTCTCTCCACAACTCGCCCGTTATCCGACCGGCGGACATCACATAGATGCGGTCACTCATACCCAGCACTTCGGGCAATTCCGACGAAATCATCAGGATACTCATGCCCTGTTCGACCAGCTGATTCATAATCGTGTAGATTTCGTATTTGGCTCCTACATCAATCCCACGACTGGGTTCATCCAGAATCAGCAGACTGGGCTGAACAAACAACCATTTGCTCAAACAGACCTTTTGCTGATTGCCACCGCTTAACAGGGAAACGGTTTGTTCAATGCTGGGGGTTTTGATATTCATCGAGCGTTGGTAATCGGTGGCAATCTTAACCTCGGCATTTTTATCCAGCACACTGTTCTGCGCGATGGCTTTCAGGTTGGCTAAGGTGATGTTCTGCTTCACATCCTGAATCAGAATCATGCCGTTGCCTTTGCGGTCTTCGCTGACATACGCCATGCCCGCCTGAATCGCATCCTGTGGGTGGTGAAAGGCACGCTTCTGCCCGTTCAGCATCAGTTCGCCCGATACCCGATAGTGGTAGGGATTTCCAAACAGACTCAGCGCAAGTTCAGTACGCCCCGATCCCATTAACCCGGCAACCCCCACAATCTCGCCGCGCTTCACGTTAAAGGCGACATCCTTCAGGAGGGTACGCCCGGTTGCGGGGTTGTAGGCATTCCAGTTGTTGACTTCTAATACCGTATCGGATTGGGGTTTGGTGCTACGGGGGGGGTAGATGTTTTCAATAGAACGCCCCACCATATTTTTAATGAGGGTATCTTCGGTGACTTCGCCGCTGTGTGCATCCAACGTACAGATGGTCGCGCCATCCCGGATGACGGTGACGGTATCGGCGATATCAATCACCTCTTTGAGTTTGTGCGAAATCATAATGCACGTGACACCCTGCTCCCGCAGTCCGCGTAAGAGGTTAAGAAGATTCTCGCTGTCGTCCTCGTTGAGGGCGGCGGTCGGCTCGTCCAAAATGAGCAACTTAACATTTTTGCTGAGGGCTTTGGCAATTTCAACCAGTTGTTGTTTACCAACCCCCAGTTCCTTCACCCGTGCGGCGGGGTTGACATTGAGCCGCACGACCCCCAACATCTCGCTCGCCCGTTTAATGGTCTGGTTCCAATCTACCTGAAAACCGTTCCTGATTTCATTGCCGAGAAAGATATTCTCATAGACGGTCATTTCGGGAACCAGCGCGAGTTCCTGATAAATAATAACGATACCCGCCCGCTCGCTGTCACGAATGGTGCGATATTGCTGGACTTCGCCATTGAGCAGGATATTGCCCGAGTAGGAGCCGTGCGGATAGACCCCACTCAGAACTTTCATCAGGGTGGATTTGCCCGCGCCATTCTCACCCACCAAACAATGGATTTCACCCGGCATGACACGAAAGCTCACATTATCGAGGGCTTTCACACCGGGGAAGGTTTTGGTGATATTTTGCATTTCCAGCAACGGAAGAGTCATCGCTTCATCGCTCCGGATATGATGATTTTAGAGGGAAAAGGGGAAAGCGAATCGCTGATGGATTCGCCTCCCCACAACTCAGCCGATGAGGGTGTGTACGGCTTATTCCAGCCCTGTAAATTCGCTTGCGTCGTAATAACCGGAATCAATCAGAGCGGCTTTGACATTTGCCTGATCCACTGTCACTACAGGGGATTGGATGGCGGGTACATCGGTAGCCCCGTTGTTGTAGGAGCCGGAGGCTTCCGGGGTTTGCCCTTCCAGCAATACCACCGCCGCGTTAATGGCATCGTCCACCAGCGTCCGTACATCTTTGAAGACGGTCATGGATTGTTTGCCATCAATGATATATTGCACGGAAGCAATTTCGGCATCCTGACCGGTGACGAGGTAGCTGGTAACATCGCTATCTGCCGCGAAGGCATCGGCGATGGCACGGGCAGTGCCATCGTTGGGAGCCAGAATGAAGACGTTGCCTTTGTCTTCCGCCGCCGCCGCCGTGAGGTTCGATTCGGCGAGGGTTTTCGCGGTGTTAAAGTCCCAGTTGGTGGTGATTTGACCCAGAATACGGGCTTGTTCTTCGCGGGTTAATTCGGCTTTGTCTTGCAATGCAATCGCTTCGCTGGAGTTTTTGATAACAAATGTGCCATCGGCGATTTTCGGTTGCAATACGCTCCACGCGCCTTCAAAGAAGATGAACGCATTGTTGTCGGTGGCGGCTCCGGCGTACAGATAGAGCGGGTTGCCCGTACCGGTGGCGTTATCTACCAGATATTGTGCTTGTTGAGCACCTACGGCGAGGCTGTCGAAGGTAACGTAATAATCTACTGCGTCGGTTTCACGGATAAGGCGGTCGTAGGAAATGACCTGTACCCCGGCGGCACGGGCGGCATCGGCGGCGGCGGCGGCGGCGGTTCCATCCTGCGGACAAATAATCAGGACTTGAATGCCCCGTGTCAACAGCGATTGAACGTTGTCCATCTCGCGGGCTGAATCGCCCTGGCTAAAGAGAATTTCGACATCGTACCCTGCCGCTGTGAGAGCTTCACGGAAACGGGCTTCATCCTGAATCCAGCGCGGTTCATCCCGTGTCGGCAACACAATCCCGACTGCCAACCCTTCCTCTGCGCCTTCGGTCGTTTCGGTTTCCCCGGTCGTCCCCGTTTCCTCTGTGGTATCCGTCCCACCAGTTTCGGTGGTGTCGGCGGGAGCCGCCCCGCCACATGCCGCCAGCATCAATGCGGCGACCATCATCAGCACCAGCATGAAATAGTTACGTTTCATAACGTTCCTCCTCCGAACGTAAAAGTTGATGTCATCAGTGACACCCAGATTTTTAGTATACAGGTGGAAGGAACCTCATCTCAACCCTATCTCCCCCAATTTGACGGTGGGAATCCCCCTAACGCAAATTGAGGGATTTCCCCTAATGAATGATACTATTGGCACAACGGAATGATCCCTTGTATCAAACTCACTCGTTAGTTAAATGACCTTTAACCAATCATATCGGCAATAACCTCACGCATGGTGGGGGCGGTCAGGTCTTTTTTATCAAGTAGGGCAATCGCGCCCGCCCCCAAACCGATACGGTGAAATTCACGGTCAGGGTAGGCGGTAATCAGCACAATACGGGCATTCGGAACCACCGCTTTGAGCTGGCGGGTACATTCGATACCACTTTCATCCCCCAATACCACATCTACAAAGATAAGACGGGGACGCACCTCGGATGCCAGACGCAGGGCACGGGGCATGTTTTCGGCTTCATAAATTAAGGCACCGACGCAACTTTTGGCGACCATGCGTTGCAACTGGGCGCGGTAGCGCATGTTGTCATCCACAATCAGAATGGTGGGGCGAGCAGGGGATACTTCTCTATTGACCTGAAGCACATCTTCAGGTCCGAGCATATCGGGGTGTTGCATTAAATAGGTAACAGCTTCCAGCCGACTTTGTACACCCATCTCGCGGTAGAGGCGGGTAAGGTGGTTCTCTACCGTTTTGACGCTCAAGCCTGTCTGGCGGGCTATTGCCTGATTGTCTAGCCCTTCTTTCAAACAGCGCAACAAATCACGTTGGCGTGGTGTCAGGGGGCGTGGAGCCAGGGGCGCGTCCAATGCCTGTACCAATTTTTCGACCAAACGACTAC
>CBKYSX010000059.1:0-11376 GCA_966690745.1 uncultured Ardenticatenales bacterium | reverse complement strand
TTGTTCGATGTCTATCAAGGGGCACAGGTAGGCGAGGGCAACAAAAGCCTAGCCTATGCTCTGCGCTATAGCCACCCCGATAAAACCTATACCGATGGCGAAGTCGCCACGATTCACGGCGCGATAGCCAATGCCCTACGGAAAGAAGTGGGCGCGAAAATTCGCGGCGAAGATGCCTGACAACATACAAGGTGTTGTTGCCTGGAAGGGTATACTGCAAACGGCTCTATGGATTTCCATAGAGCCGCTTTTTTAACCCCAATTGACGCTCATGCTTGCTATAATGCCGGAAGTTTATAGTTCCTGCACTTTAAAGGGACTTTGAAACCCTGTTACTCTGATGTACAAGCGAAAGGAAATTTCAGTGACCAAAATTATCTGCGAAGAAGATTGCGGCAACGCTCCGAAAGGAATTCAAATTCGGGATTTCAATATTGCCTTTGCCAAAGGAGAGTGGGAGGAAATGCTTCAACAGTTGACCGACACGATTCATTGGAACTATGTCGGCGATAGGGTTTTAGATGGGATGGAAGCAGTGGCGGATGATCTTCGCAACAAAGCGCAACAGCCCAAATCCGAAATGACCATACTCACTATTATGACACACGGGAAAGTAGGAGGAGCAAATGGCATTGTCACCCTCAACAACGGGAAGCAGTATCACTTTTCCCATATCTATAAATTCAGCAGTGCGGCAAAGAACGCGAAAATCAAAGAGATAACTTCTTATGTCCTTGAAGCATGATTCGCTTCCTGTTTACATAAGAACTTGGTGAAAAATAGTCACTCTGTTCGCTTGCCACCCCCCGCCCCCATGTTACAATCCCTTAACTTTGCTCCTTTCACCACCGACGCTGTTGGTGGAGGTGCGCCCCACGCCCGAATCATCTTACTTGAGGGAGCGACCCCATGTCCGAGCCGGATCCAATTACCCTACTCTGTTTAGCCAGCTATGAAAAGGGCTTTGACTTTTTGCGGGAAGCCAAGGCGCAGGGCTGTCGTGTCTATCTGGTGACGACCACCAAATTGCAGGATGTTCCATGGCCCCGCGAAGCGATTGACGACATTTTTTATGTGCCCGATATGTACAATCGGCAGGATTTAATTTACGCCATTAGCTACATGGCGCGGAGCCATCGCATTGACCGTATCGTTCCCCTTGATGATTTTGATGTTGAAATGGCGGCGGCACTGCGTGAACATATGCGTGTACCCGGCATGGGGGATACCACCGCCCGCTATTTCCGCGACAAATTGGCGATGCGGGTGCGCGCGCAGGAAGAGGGGTTCCTTGTACCGCCTTTTGTCCCCATTCTGAATTATGACCGGTTGCGGCTCTATATGGAGCGGATTCCTGCCCCTTGGGTACTGAAACCCCGCTCGGAGGCTTCGGCAGTCGGTATCAAAAAAGTGCATAATTCGGAAGAATTGTGGCGTGCTTTGGATGTGCTGGGGGACCGTCAATCCTTCTACGTATTAGAAAAATATATTCCGGGCGAGGTCTTCCATGTGGACGGGATATTGAATGACCGCCATATGGTTTTTGCCGAAGTGCATAAGTATGCCCGCCCACCGCTGGATGTTGTCAGTGGAGGGGGAATTTTCGCCAGCCGTACCCTTGAACGCGGCTCTGAAGACCATGTGAAATTGGTCGAATTGTGCGAAAAATTGATACATGCGTTGGGATTGGTACGCGGTATTACCCACACCGAATTTATCAAGCATAGCGAGGATGGCGAATTTTATTTCCTTGAAACGGCTGCGCGGGTTGGTGGGGCAAACATTGCCGAAATGGTTGAAGCGTCACGCGGGATTAACTTGTGGCGCGAATGGGCAAAAGTGGAAGTTGCCGCCGCCCGCCGCGAACCTTACACCGTACCCGACCTGAAAGAAGATTACGCGGGGGTGATTATCTCATTGGCGCGGCAAGAGTGGCCCGACCATTCTGTCTTTGACGATCCTGAAGTCTATTTCCGCCTTCACAAAAAGAACCATGTCGGGGTGATTGTAAATTCCCCGAAGCCGGAACGGGTGGCGGAACTACAAGACAAATATATGCGGATTGTGAACGAACAATTCCACGCCAGCATGCCCGCCCCGGACAAACCGACGAGTTAGTGGACAGTGGTCAGTGGATAGTGATAAGTGAACGGAAGCAACGACAGTGAACGGAAGTGAACGACAATTATTGTCCAACAATGGATGCCGTTCACTAATCACTTTTCGCTTCCGTTCACCAGTCACTGTTCACTGTCCACTTTTCACTTCCATGGAGCTTCTACGCCGAATCCTCAACCGATTCCCCCGCAGACGATATATCATGAGCGAGACGACTGAACCACAGGGGTCCCCTGCCGTGGTGGTGTACGGGGCAATTACCTTAGAAAACATTGTGCGCTTGCCGGTATTACCCAAACCGGAGCGTAGTGCCTCTGTCACCGCCGATTATTACAAACCCGGTGGTGAAGCGCTCAATCTTGCCCTGCCATTGGCGGCATGGGGACATCGGGTAGCAGTGGCGGGCAATCGTTTGGGCGAAGATGCATATGCTGATGCTATTTTCGTAGAGTTGCAACGTTATCCGTTGATTGAGACACGCTGGATGGAGCGGGAGCAAAAAGTACGTACCCCCTTTAATCGGGTTCTGGTCACCGCCAACGGGCAAGACCATACGATTGCCTACTGGCGCGATGATGTCCCCTATACCCAACCCCATCACGCCATGTTACAAGGGGCAAAGGTGTTGTGTACCGATGGGTATGTGCGCTATTACCGCAATGGGAGTGACCCGCGCGTCAATGCCGCCCGCATTGCGAAAGAATTGGGCATTACCATTGTCGCCACCGATGTCATTAATCCCGATCAACCGTTGCTTCATCTCTGCGATTGGATGATTACCAGCCGTTCCTTCCTGAATCGGGCATTGGATATTAACGACGGCGCGGCATATATTCAGCAACTCCATGACCGACACAAAGCCAATTATCTGCTGACTGATGGCAAAAATCCTGTTGGCGTACTTACCAAAGAAGGGGTATGGTTGGAAGTGCCTCCCTACGGGCTATCGGCATTGGACCGTTTGAATGCGGGGGAGGTGTTCAAGGCGGGAATCGTCCATGGGATTCTAAAGGAGATGGATTTATCGGAAACGGTGCGCTTTGCCAGTGCCGCCGCCGCCATCTGGGTGGCGCAACCGTCCGCCTATAAACGTCCCCCCACGTTGGAACAAATTTCTGCTCTGCAAGACGAACGGGTAGGGGTTCACGCCGAGCCGATAGACGAAGAAGAAGTCGAATGCCCGATTTGCCATCGCACCATACGCCGCACTTTGTTTGAAAAACATTGGTCCTTGGATAAACGGGTTGTCAAACAATTGCGCCAGCAAAACCCGGCGTGGCAGAGGGTGATGGGTGCTTGCCCTGCCTGTGTTCATGCGGCAGTGAAACAGGTCGGATTAACCCGCGCCACCGTAGATGTGCCCCCCTCGCTGGCGGAACACCCTATTTACGGGCAGGGCGAACCGCAGGCATTGCCCATCGGGGTGCGGCTCCGCGCCAACCCCCACTATGCCGGACGGGGCATTACGATTGCCTCACTGGACAGCGGCTTTTACCCCCATCCCGACATCACCCGCCCCGAAAACCGCATTTTGGAATGTGTAGATGCCACCACCGATGAAATTGTCGTGGGAGCCGATTTCACAACCCCTGCTTTAACCTCCTGGCATGGGATGATGACCAGTGTCGTGGCGGCGGGGAACGGCTATCTTTCGGATGGCTATTACACCGGGCTTGCCTCTGCCGCCAAATTGGTGCTGGTCAAAGTCAGCGACCCGATGATGCGGATTAACGAGGTGGATATTCTGCGTGGGTTGACATGGTTGGCGGACCATTGGCGCGAATACAATGTCAAAATCATTAACCTCAGTGTGGGCGGGGATGAAGGGGTGCGCCCCGATGCGCCGTTGAACCAATTGGTCAATCGTCTGGTGGAAGAAGGGGTAGTGGTCGTTTCGGCGGCGGGCAACATGGGGCAAAACGATATTTGTCCGCCCGCCTCGGCGGAATTGGCAATTACGGTCGGGGGTGTGGATGACCGTAACTCCCTAGACCCTGCCACTGACCGTATGTGGCACAGTAATTGGGGGCGGATTTCCCATCATGTGCTGAAACCCGAATTGATTGCGCCCAGTATCTGGCTTGCCGCCCCTGTTCTGCCCGGCACCCCCACCGCCGAACAGAACCTGATTCTGGATGCACTCTGGCGTGTACCCCTGACCGAATTGCCCGAACGGTTGCAAGAACGGTATCAGGATTTGGGCTTTGACCCCTCCATTTTGCAGGGGTCGCCCGAAGACCAACGGGAAGCCATGCTCCGCAAGTTGATGGCGAACAAATACATTTCACCGTTTTATCAGCATGTGGACGGTACCAGCTTTGCCGCGCCGATTGTTTCCAGCATTGTAGCGCAAATGTTGGAAGCCAATCCGAATTTAACCCCGAAACGGGTCAAAGAGCTGTTGGTAGAAACGGCGCGTCCTCTGATGGGGGTTGCAGAAGACCGTCAGGGGTACGGCGTGGTGCGTCCGGGGCAGGCGGTGGCGGCGGCATTGCGCGAACTGTACGGGCAGTATCATAAAGGCGATTTGTCGCCGCAGGTAAACGGGGATACGGTGCGTTTTATTTTCCACGAACCTCGCGCCGAACGGGTCAGTGTGATCGGGGCATGGAACGAATGGAATCCGGATGCATTGCCAATGGAGGAAAAAGAATCAGGGGTTTGGGTAGGGGAATTGCCCCGCCCTGCGCCGGGGCGATATGAATACAAATTTGTTGTCAACGACATCCAATGGCTGGACGACCCCGAAAATTTAGAGAAAACGGTGGATGGCTACGGCGGCTTTCATAGTGTGTTGGTAGTATAAAAAAACCGGGTGCGAGACTTCACAATGTAGAAATAGTGACGATTCTAACAGAAATCAATGGGATTTTATCTCAATATTGTGCTACTATATGGTATAAAAAATTGGAAAATCAAAGCAGTCAGGCATAGAGAGCGTTGAAAATCGGCGAAAATCGCAGAGATTGACCGATTCCCTACCGTACCCCACACGAATCAGAACAAATATACGACTACGATAGGCGAGGCAAAGGCTGATTGACCGTAAAACAGGTTGCACCCGTATCGTCACTTCACTACACTACAGGTGGTTAAGAAAACTTAAGCATAATGGCACTCCAAACAAGCACGGTTCATGCGGCAGGAGGCGTGGTATTACGGGTAGAGACAGGACACTTACAGGTGTTGTTGATTGCTACCCACGGGTCCCGACGCTGGAGTTTACCCAAAGGACGGCTGGAAGCAGGGGAATCTGCGGACATCGCCGCCATACGGGAAGTTCTGGAAGAAACCGGGATTCAGGCGACCGTCGTTGCGCCCCTGGATACAGTTGAGTATTTCTTTTTCGGGCAACGCACCCATCGGTATCATAAGTTCGTTGAGTACTTCTTGATGGCGTATGAGCGCGGTGATCTCGTGCCGCAAATAAGCGAAGTGGATGCGGCGCAATGGTGCGCGATACCGGAAGCGGTGGCGCGTTTAACCTACCCGAATGACCGTAAGCTGGTGCTGAAGGGCGTGGAATTATGGCAAGACCACTTTCCGATATCGGATGAAGGCGCTTCTTCCGGTACCGTTATCGCTTAACTACCTCATTTACTCTTGAAAGGAGTACCCAACCGATGGCGGATAAAGCAACCACTTATGAAGCGTACTGTGTTAAATGCCGTGAAAAACGAACCATGAAAGACGCAAAGATGACCAAAACATCCAATGGTCGTAACATGGCAAAAGGGACCTGTCCCGTTTGCGGCACGACCATGAACAAGTTCCTGGCATCCAAGTAATTTCGCATTTGTATCAAAAAGCCCTCGCGTCATGCGGGGGCTTTTTTTGTTTTGGGACGCGGAAAGCGGAAACGACATAACCGAGGTGCGGGTATGGTAGGGGCGAAGCATCCGCCCGATTATGTTACATGATGAGAGTGCGGAATGAAATCCATTTTGTAAACGGGCGGGTGTACGGCATGACGGATGCTTCGCCCTGTCGTAACCGGGAATCCACAGCACTAAACGAACGAAATCTCGGGGGGATTCAGTCCGCCTCTGACCTCTTTCACTAACCACTATTCACTTTTCACTGCCGTAAAAGCGATACTCAATCCGTTCCCGATAGGGCTGTTCCGGCGTGACAAGCGCAGAAGGGAAATGGGGATGATTGGGCGCATCGGGGAAGTTCTGGGGTTCCAGCGCAACTCCGCTATAGGGTCCATAGGCAACGCCATCCCGCCCCAACGGCTCATCCGCCAAAAAATTTCCACTATAGAATTGGAGTCCGGGGTGGGTGCTGTGAATCTCCATCCCATGTCCACTCGCGGGGTCACGGAGGTGGGCGGCAAGCACAAGGTCGGCACTGCGGGCGGATTTTAATACAAAATTGTGGTCATACCCGTTTCCATACGTTAATTGCGGGTGGTCGGTATGAATCCGCGCACCAATAGCAGTGGGGGTACGAAAATCAAGAGGGGTATCAGCAACGGAGTGGAGGTCCCCGGTGGGAATCATGGTTTCATCTACAGGGGTAAAATGCGTTGCCGGAATCATCAACTCATGTCCCAAAATATTCTCTTGCCCTGCCAGATTGAAATAGGGATGGGCGGTAATATTGGCAATCGTAGCGGCATCACTGGTGGCGACTATATCCAGACGAAGCGTTCGGGGTATAACTAGGGTATAAGTTACCCGCACCCTGAGCCTACCGGGGTAGCCCTCTTCGCCATTTTCGCTGACATATTCCAGTGTCACGGAGTCATCGGATAGAGTTGTTGCTTGCCATAACCGTCGGTCAAAGCCGATCTGTCCGCCATGTAAATGGTGCGGGGGGGTGTTTACGGTCAGTTGAACGGTCTCACCGTTTAATAGAAAACGTCCGTTGCGAATACGATTGGCAAAACGCCCCGCGATTCCGCCAACGAAGTAGGTTTGCCGTTGATACTTTTCAAGGCTATCGTATCCCAAAATGACATTCGTTGGCACCCCCAAAGTATCAGGAACAAACAACCCGACCATCGTTGCACCATAATCCGTAACGTGCAATGCGAATCCGTCGGGATGGGTTAGTTGATAGAGCGTGGCAGTGCGTCCATCTGCAAGGGAGCCGAACGGTTGAAATGTGAGGGTCATGACCGAAAATATTCCTGAAGAAATAGTACCGCCGCCCCGCCCCCGTTGGGTACGCTGGTTGCGGCGTAAATTCGAAGCCAACGACACCCGTATCTTCCTTCTGGTAAACAATCGTTTACATAATGAAGATGTGAATTGGGCGTTACGAACGCTGTCCCACGCCTTTAACGGGGGGTGGGCATATATTATCGGAGTGGCGGTTTTTCTGCCATTTCGCCGGAAAAGGGCATGGGGAATTTTAGAGCGCAACGCGGTTCCGATTTGGGCAAGTTCGTTGCTGGTAGAAGGACCGTTGAAAGCCATCTTCCGGCGGCGGCGACCCTTCCATAAAGTTGTGGAAGTGGTCGTCATTGGAACCAAACCCAG
The DNA here is from genome assembly GCA_966690745.1 of uncultured Ardenticatenales bacterium. Lineage (GTDB taxonomy): Bacteria > Chloroflexota > Anaerolineae > Ardenticatenales > Ardenticatenaceae > CBKYSX01. The sequence goes on along the minus strand of CBKYSX010000059.1, from coordinate 3,769 downwards.
CAACTGGTCTTTTCCTTCCGGTCATGCCGCTACCGCTTTTGCCGGGGCGCACCTGCTGGCGCGGGAAGTGCCATCTTTGCGCTGGTTCCTCTATGGCATTGCGGCGGTGGTGGCGGGGTCGCGGGTCTACCTGGGGGTGCATTACCCCAGCGATGTAGTGATTGGTTCTACCGTTGGTGTTCTCCTCTCCCGCTTCTTTTCGTGGTGGTGGGAGCATATTCTGCCACGATTCAAGAACGATAGATGAGGTAAGTTTCTGTAGGGTTAGCCCCAACGATGGGCAATGATGTAAGAAATTCTCACTCCAACATAGTCAGTTTTCGCTAGGGCGTACCCGTTCGGGTCGCCCTTTCTGGTATCGGGCGCACACTGATACCACCAGAGGAGTTGCATGAACCATTCAACATGGGTACGCACGGAGCGTGGCATTGAGATGCCGTTGGGGGAAGGACGAATGGAAGTCGCATTTGTAACCCCTTCGATTGTGCGGGTGCGCTATAGCGCAAAAGATGAATTCGCGCCGCGCCGTTCGTGGTCGCCTGTAAAAGAGGACAAAACGTTTGGTACACCCGATGTTACCTTAACTAATCGGGATGGCGCATTGATGCTGGATAGCGGCGGTGGGGTAACGGTCAAAATTGATACCAAACATGGCAAAGTGGGCTTTTCGGACCCTGACGGACAGACGTTTGCCGCCGATACTGCCCCGATTGAATGGGGCGAGGTGTTGTTCCCCTTTTATCATTTCGGGCAGGAAGAAGAGGGCGCACATCTGCCCGACCACGCGAAAATAGAAGCCACATTGACCAAACGGATGGCGAAGGATGAGGTCTATCTTGGCTTTGGCGAACGGATCGGGCAGTTAGATCGCCGCGCCCGCCGCCTGACCAACTGGACGGCTGACCCCGCATGGGGGCATGGGCGCGGGCATGACAATCTCTATCAAGCGCAACCCGTTTTTATGGCGCAACGTCCGGGGTTGGCGTGGGGGTTGTATCTCAACTGTACATGGTTCAGCCAATTTGATGTCGGGTCGGGCGAGGCAAACCGGCTCTCGATGATTACGCATGGCGGCGAACTGGAATATTACCTTATCTACGGTCCCACCCCCGCGCAAGTCGTAGATGGATTGACGCAACTCACGGGGCGACCCGCCCTGCCGCCTTTGTGGTCTTTGGGCTACCATCAATCGCGGTGGAGCTACATGGACGAAGCGGAATTTAGGATGTTGGCGCGGGAATTTCGGGAGCGTCAGATTCCAATTGATGTACTCCACTTTGACATTGACTATATGCGCGGCTATCGGGATTTTACGTGGGACCCCGAACGCTTTCCCGCGCCGAAGGAATTGATTACGGAGTTGCGCGAACAGGGCATCCGTGCCGTCACGATTGTAGACCCCGGCGTGAAATATGACATGGGCAACAATTACCGTGTTGCCGATGAAGGGGTAATGCACAGCCATTTTGTGAAGGCGGCAGACGGAACGTTGTTCTCCGGTTATTGCTGGCCCGATGCCGCGTTATTCCCCGATTTCACCAAAGCGGAGACCCGTAAATGGTGGGGAGAGCAACATCCGGCATTGACGATTATGGGCGTGGCGGGGATTTGGAACGATATGAACGAACCCGCCATTTTTGAGCGTCCCTTCAGCGAGGGGTCGTCGCCGCAAAAACCGATGCCTCTCGGTACGCCGCACGGGGATGCGAACGAGCGCACCGTTCACGCCGAGGTTCATAATCTCTACGGGTATCTGATGGGCAAAGCTACCTATGAAGGGTTGCGCCGCATTCGACCCGATGAACGTCCGTGGGTCTTAACCCGCAGTGCCTTTGTGGGCAGTCAGGTCTATTGCGCGGCGTGGATGGGGGACAACAATTCATGGTGGGAACATTTGGAAGCAAGCCTGCCCCAATTGATGAGCATGGGGTTAAGCGGGGCGACCAATGTGGGGGTAGACATCGGCGGATTTTTTGATAATGCCACCGAAGAACTCTATATGCGTTGGGTAGAAGTGGGAACCTTCTATCCCTTCATGCGTACCCATACCAGCATGGGGTCGCGGCGGCAGGAACCGTGGTCGTTTGGGGAAGAAGTGGAAACCGTAGCGCGGCAGGCAATTGAACTGCGGTATCGCTTATTGCCCTATTTCTACACGCTGGCGCACGACGCGCACCGCACCGGCGCACCGATGTTCCGCCCGCTTTCTTATGATTTCCCGGACGATACCGAAACCTATCATCTCCATACGCAGGTGATGGTCGGTCCCCATCTGATGATTGCCCCGATTGTGACACCCGGGATGAATTACCGCATGGTCTATCTGCCCGATGGAATTTGGTACGATTTCCATACGGGTCAAAAAGTGGAAGGTAAACACCATCGGGTGGTTCATGCCCCGCCGGGACGAATGCCTATTTTTGTGCGTGGCGGTGCAGTCCTGCCCATGGGCAATCTTCGCCAAAGCACGAACGAGCCGTTGACCGAACTGACCTTGAATATCTATCCGGGGGCAACTGCCAGCGATTGGACGTTGATCGAAGATGACGGAATCTCCTTTGCCTATCAACGGGGTGGCGTGGCGGAAACCACCGTATTGGTAGATCCCCTCCCCGGCAAAACGCGGGTAACGGTGTTGGAGCGGGTGGGAGCCTATCAACCACCCGCCCGTTCGATTCGACTGGTGATTCATGGCGGAGAAGCCCCGCAAGAATTTGTCTGGCAGGATGAGGGGAACGAGCAAGTGGTTGAGTACTAAAAAAATTAAAGGTAAGGAGTTACGCAGTTGAGGTTAAAAATAATTCCCTCAGGGAATTATTTTTAACCTCGTTTCTCGCTCGAAGGGGGTAACTTCTAAGGTAAACAAAAATCGCGCCACCCTGCGCGATTTTTGTTTACTACAAAGAGTTAGTAGGTGATGAGGCTAAACACATCGGTGCCTTCCAGCGTGGCGCGTCCGGGGAGGAAGGAAAGCTCAATCACAAACGCCGTACCCACCACATGCCCGCCCAATTCTTCAACGAGCTCAACACTGGCTTTGGCAGTCCCGCCCGTGGCAAGGACATCATCAATAATCAGCACCCGTTGTCCCGGCTGTACAGCATCCCTGTGGATTTCCAGCCGTGCTGTGCCATATTCCAAGGAATATTCCCGATGGGCGGTATCGGCAGGCAGTTTTCCCGCCTTACGAATCGGAACGAACCCTGCTTTCAGTGCAAGGGCAAGCGGTGTGCCGAACATAAAACCGCGTGATTCAATTGCCGCAACCACATCTATATGCTCATCCTTGTAGCGTTCAATCAGATGATCTATTACCGCTTTTAACCCTTCCGGGACTTTCAGCAGGGTGGTAATGTCTTTGAAAATAATGCCGGGAATGGGGAAATCCGGAACGTCACGAATCAGTTCTTTGAGATCGTCCATTTTCAAACATCCTTTAAGAGAGTATGGTGGTTCGTGGCACTATCCCTCTTTTGATTGCGTAGTGCGTATTCCGTAGTGCATCAACGGCAAGCGTAAAATCCAAACGTGTACTATATCGAAAATCGGGGAATTGCCGAACATTGGGGCGATAGAGAGATAGTAACGATGGAAAAGAGAGAATAGTAGAAGAGAACGGCTTAAGGAGATTGGATTGAGAAACGAGGGGCGAGAAATTAAGAGTGCTTCAGAATTAAATAGTCCAACGGACTTCGTAGCATGGCAACCGAGGTTCTTTAGACCTCGGTTGCGTGGACAAACAGGGTGTGCGACTTAATTCAACTCATTT
>CBKYSX010000058.1:0-11497 GCA_966690745.1 uncultured Ardenticatenales bacterium | reverse complement strand
GTACCGCTCCGCCAGCCCGATCATTTCTTCGTCGGTCAACCCCTCCCAAACGGTATTATCCACCACATCTTTTTCATATCTTGTAACGGCAATGATGGCATCCGGGTTGCCCGCCACTCTGCCCCGCGCCGTAAATTCCATTTCGGGATACCACAATCGCGGGCTTATGGAGGAGAATCGTTGCATAAATGCGGACAGATGGGTGTGATAGGTATCCAACACGGGCGAATCAGGGCTTTCGGGAAGATGGTAGACAATGTACAAGTACCCATCAATAATTTGTACCAACGCCCCGGGGTCGCCCGTTATTTCCTGTGCAATGGTTTCGATGGATGCCAATGAGGGTGGGGTTATCGCGATAGAATGTCTTTTGGATAGGCGTGGTGCAGTTTGCGGAGCAGGGGGCGGACTGTCGGGTGCGTTCGCCACAAAGACGGTTCCTGCCATCGCCAACAGAAGGATGGCGATTAGGAGATAGACCAACGACTTTCTCATTGTTAACCCCCTTCCGCGTTTTGGGCGAGGTATTCTCACGTAAAGCACGCCACGCCGCAAAGGGTATTTGTGAATGCACTAATGATAGAGGATGAAACGAAAAAAGCCCATCCGAAAAGATGGGCTTTTGATCACGTTCAGATGGGTGGAGAAAATTAATCCTTTTACACAAAAAACTTACAACAATTGCGTAAATTCTTCTACACTCATTCCTGCTTGCTGAATAATGTCTCGCAGTGTGCCAAGACGTAATTTCTTTTTATGAACAGGTATCACTGTCATCGCGTAAGGGTTGTCACGAATCATAATAACGTGGCTTCCCTTTTGTCGGCGTTGTCGAAACCCTGCTTTTTCAAGTACTTTAATACATTCTAAGGCAGAAACATCCCTCGGCAGTTTGGTCATACCGTTGCCAGCTCAATAGCTTCGTCTTCCGGCACTTCCCGCCCCAACTCCTGTAAAGTTTCAATGTAAAGCTCAATTGCTTCTTTGATAAGTTCTAAGGCTTCTTCGCGACTGTCGCCTTCCGTGCGACAACCGGGGAGACTGGGCACGGTTGCGAGCCAACCACTGTCTTCAATTGGAGTTAGAATGACATGCCGCATGGGTTTAGGTCTTTCCTTCCGATTATTGCGATGTATCGTGAGCTACACCTAATGTTGTGGTCAAATGAAAAAAGAGTTAGTTTGCTGAAGTACTGAATCGGGATATATCTCTCCACTCTCACCCTTCCCCTTTGACATTATGAACAACGTTACGCACCATGTCAAGCGTTTTTCTCGTAAATCCGGTTAGGTATAAGATGGCAGTCAAAAGATCTGTAGCATTATGGTAATAAGGAAATAAATGTACAGATTATTGAAGGAAATGAAAATCAAAAGATGAGTTGCGTCCCGTTCCCCAATCGTTATAATACTAGAGATACGTTGTAAGGAGCGTTCTCACCATGAAATTTCGATCCTATATACCCCTTCCCCAAAATAGAAAATTTGTGGTGATGTTGGAAAAATTTCCGCATGAAGGAAAACCTGTTGTTTTTACGGATCAATGGACGCTGAACGTTATCTGGCGGGGATATGCTTTTGCTATCGGCGTGTCATGGCTGACCGAACAAGACAAAAAATTGATTGCCCGTTCTGCTAAAAAAGAATCCCTTTCTTCGTAAAGGATTCTTTTACATCGTTTTTCCTAAATACTCTGCCGCCCATTCATGGGAGCAAGGTTTTTCTTCCTCACACTCACACCCCTCTTCCGTTAGCACATATTTTTTGTCCCCATCCTCCACGATCCAAAACCCCTGCCCGATATACTTCACGTTCCCCGTCTGTACCAACCACCGACCTCGAATTTTTGCGTAATTTGGCGGGTTGCCCGACGCTTTCTTGCTCACGATAGCCTATTCTTTCGTGGGTCGTGCATTAACAAACGGTATCAGAAATTATCCTTTATCCCGATTAAAGAAAGTCAATCTAAAAAACAAATGCCAACCACACCAAAAAGTGTTAGGTTGGCATTCTGCCGGATATGGGTGTGGTGGGATTCGAACCCACACTTTGTGCATTTTAAGTGCACTCTCTCTACCGTTGGAGTACACACCCGCCCGACAACGCGACGCGTTGAGGTAAGGGTGAGTATACAGAAAGAAGCCCTGTTCTGTCAAAAAAATGGGGGTGAAACCGGGCAGGCAAAAGCGGTTGAAAACGACAACCCACCCCCCAACCCCCTCCCAAGAGGGGGAGAACGGCTTCTTCCGGGCAATTTATACTCTTTATAAGGAGATGGTGTGTAAGGTATGTATGGTGTGTAGTGATTTGGACACCCCCCGCCGGAGTACATAGTACTTGAACGTTTGCAAGGGTGGGTGTGCTGTCGCAGGGGGTTTATAGAATGGAATGGAGCGATTCAGTGAGTATGGAGGTATTTTATGGGTGCGTCGGAGTGGGTCTATTTTGTACCCTATCAACCGGATATTCAGAAGGCATTTGAAGTATTACAAGCGGAGGTATTTGAAGAGCTTAATTACGACAATAACAAAACTGTACCCTTTGAAGTTGTACAACAGGGATTTGAGATCATGTATTCAGACTCAGATTTATCGGAGGCTGAGCGGATTTCGGCGCGGGATGCGTTGTATGCACCCTATTTGAATCCGAAACGGATTCCGTTGTATGGCTCCATCAAAGAGATGTTAGAGGCAAGCGGAGAAGATGGAACCGGTACGATTCTGGATATACGAAGGACAGATGAAACCGCGGGATGGAGAGTTGTAGCCCCCTTATCATCAACACAGTTATTATCCTATTTTGGAACGGACAAACCAACGCGAACGATGGTAAATGAAGCGTTCCAAAGAAAAGAACCTATGGAATACTGGAATTCTGATATTCCCATTCAAAATCTACAACTCTCTACCTATCTCCATTTGAGGGTCGGGAGAGGGAGGGGCAAAGGAACATACATCATCATCTACAAAGATGGCGAACCCGACGAAATTCTGTTTACAGGGTTTTCAGGGGATTGAGCAGATAATTCCTCGGCGTTCAGAACGGCAGGGCGAAGCATCTATCATGCCCCACGCTCACCCGTTCATCAGCGTATAGCGTTGTCCGCACACATTCCGTAACCAACACGGGCGGATGCTTCGCCCCTACACCCCAACCCTCTCCGTGTCTCCGTTCCTCTGTTGCTCTGTGTTATGCCGTTGTCGTTCCCGGCTTTCTCCTTTTGCCTTTCTTTTGCTATCTTACCCCTCTATGGTTTCGCGTATCCTGTTCCCCCTTCTGATGACCACCCTTTTGCTCGTTGCCTGCGCCCCGTTGAAAGGGGTGACGGGCGAAGAGGAGCTTGCGCCGCAGGTGCGCGGGGTGGGGCATTGGTTGTCGGGCAGGTTGCGTCCCTATCCCGACCTTGCCCCGTTGGAGCCGGTACGCCACGCGGGGGTCTATCCCTTCGGGGTGAATACCTTTCTGCAAAGCGAGAGCGAACCGGACAAGGTAGAGCAATCGCTGGATATGATTGCGGAGGCGGGGATTGGCTGGATACGGCAGGAGTTTGCGTGGGAAGATCTTGAAATCCACCGCGAGGGGTGGTATCTCGATTTGCGGAACAATGAGATACGGGATGCCTGGGCAAAATATGACCGGATTGTAGCGTTAGCCGAAGCACGGGATATTCAGATTATCGCCCGCCTTTCGACCCCGCCGACATGGAGCCGCGCCGAAGGGGATGCGATTGGCACGAAAGCCCCGCCCACCGATTTTGAAGATTACGGAAATTATGTTGAAGCGGTGTTACGCCGCTATCAGGGACGAATCCGCTATTATCAGATTTGGAATGAGCCGAACTGTTGCGAAGAGTGGGGGGTGAATACGGTCAGCCCGGAAGCCTATACCGAGTTGCTTAAAATTGCCGCCACCCGCGCCCGCGCCGTTGACCCCAATGTGGTGATACTGACTGCGCCGCTCGCGCCCACCATTTCCCTGCAAGAAACCAGCCCCATGCCGGGGGTTCCACCCGCGCTGAATGATTTTCTCTTTTTGCAACGGATGTACGATGCCGGGGCAAAGGACTATTTTGATATCTTGGCAGTCCAGGATTACGGCTTGTGGAGCGGACCCGAAGACCGCCGGATGCGCCCGCGTGTGATTAATTATGCCCGCCCCGAATATATCCGTGATGTGATGATTCAGAACGGGGACGGGCAAAAAGCCATCTGGGCAAGTGAAATCGGCTGGAATTCCGCGCCCGAAGGGGTAGAGCGCAATTTTGGCTACACCCCCGAAGAACTGCGCGGGGAGTACCTGATTACCGCCTTTGAACGCCAGCAACGGGAATGGCATTGGATGGGGGCAACCACCGTCTGGTTTTTTAAGCGACCCGATGAGAGCGAAGCCACTCAATCTCAATTTTATTTTCAACTGGTGCGCCCCGATTTCACGCCTCTGCCCGCATGGGAAGAATTGAAGGAATACATCAGCACTCTAGAGCCAACCCTCTATCGCGGCTATCATCAAGAAGATCATTGGGTGGTACGGGCAGAGGTTATGGACGAAAGCACATGGATGTTGACCCCAAGTGAAAGTGCGGTATTTGAGCAAGTGGCGATGGGGCAGGCGGGGGATACCTTACAATTTGCGGTAGAGGGGTCTACGCTGACCTTAGTGGCGGCGCAACCGCAAAACGGCACGATACGCGTGACGATTGGCGACCGTGAGGAAATTTTTACAATTCCCGATTTGACGATTTCCACCAATGAACCGCAACAAGGAAACGGGCGCACCCCCGACCTTGCCACCGATGCGGGCAAAAGTGTCTGGCATCTTCCGGTGGGGCAATTGCCCGCCGGACGCACGCTGATTACCCTGACGGTAGAGGAAGGTACCCTTGCGCTGGACGGTATCATCGTGGAGTAGGGTTGCAGGGGTTATTGTTCTGCTCCTGCTCGCCTTTGCATTACGCCTCTATCTGTTAGACCACCAATCGCTGTGGGCGGATGAGGGCAACAGCGTGGCGATGGCTCCCCGCGCCCCGTTGGATATTCTGCAACGCACCGCCAACGACATTCACCCCCCTTTCTATTATCTCCTGCTCCATTACTGGGTTGCTCTGGTCGGCACCTCTGTTTTTGCAGTTCGCGCCCTGAGTGTCCTGGTCGGGGTAGCGGCAGTGGCGTTGACGTATAGTGTTGCCCGCAAAATCACGCCTCATCCCAGCGTTGCTCTGATTGCCACAGGCTTGCTGGCAATTTCCCCCTTCGCGATCCATTACAGCCAGGAAACACGGATGTATATGCCCGTCACTGCGCTGGGGGCGGCGAGTTGGCTGGCATGGTTGCACTGGCGCAAAGATAGAATAAATAGGGTGGCTGTTGGCTACTGGCTCGTCACACTGGCAATGCTGTATAGCCACTATTACGCCGTACCATTGGTGGTTGCTCAAAACATCGCCTGGCTGATTGCGCTCAAAGAGCACCGTAACACCATCCCCCCCCGTTTGCGGGTATGGGTAATCGTTCAAGGGACATTGGTGCTGGCGTATTTGCCCTGGCTCTGGTATGCCCGCGACACCATTCTGAATTGGCCCTCCATTTCGGAGCCGGTGACGCTTGAGTTTATGGTGGGGGAAATTGCCCGAATTTTTACCCTAGGGCTGGCAAATGAGGGATTGCCCGCATTGGTGGGGGTTGTCGTCGGGGTGCTGTTGGTGGCGGGGGTGATCGGCGCAATCCGTAGCCGCATGGGGTATGTGGCACTGCTCTATTTTACCATCCCCCCTGCCCTGATGCTCTTGCTCTCCCTGGACCGCCCGTTCTGGAATCCCAAGTTTTTACTCATCTCGTTACCCGCCTATTTGATGCTCCTGGGAATCGGAGCCACACAAATCGTGGTGTGGCTCCCCCGTTGGGGAAAATCCCCCATGGTGCAGGGATTAGCGGTAAGTGGGGTACTTCTGCTCTTCGGGGTGGCTACCTATCCCGCGTTGGACAATGAATATCACAATCCCCGCTATGCCCGCGACGACTATCAAGGCATGGTTCGTACGATTATGGCGCAGGCGGGGGCAAATGATGCGATTCTGTTGGACGGGGCAGGGCAACGGGAAATTTTTGACTATTACTATGATGGGGAGTTAGCCGTGTACGGGTTGCCCGCCACCCAACCATTGAATATCGCGGAAACCAGAGCAACGCTAACGGAAATTGCCGATAACTATGAGCAATTATGGGTGTTGTGGTGGGCGGAACAGCAGGGCGACCCACAGTTGTTTATTCCGAATTGGTTGAAAGAAAATACGTTTGTTACCGAATCGCGTTGGTATGGGAATGTACGTTTGGAACGCTATGTGATGGACGACCCACCGCTCACCCCTATAGGCGAGGTCGTAGATGTTCCAACAGATTCATTAGGGTTACGCTTTGCATATCCTGATTCCCCTTACACCATTTTGTTGGAATCGGTTGGCATTGGCTCAACTGAGGTTACGGCAGGGGGAGTTGTATCTTTATATTCAGAATGGGACGGCACGATTCCGGTGGTGATGGATCAATATCCGAACCCCTTGATTTTTGCCCAACTGTTGGATGGGGCGAATCATGTCATCGGGCAATATGATGAACCCCCGGAGATGGCGGACGAAGCACGATGGGGCGAACGGGTTGCAATTCCGGTTCGTATGGGAATTCCTGTTCCTGTTGGGACGGTTCCCGGCGACTACCGGTTGATTATTGGTGCGTATGACCGTGATACGGGACAACGATTTGTCACGTCTACGGGGGATGCGCTGGAAATTGGTGGAATTCAGGTGGTTGCCCCGCCCGTCCCCCCAACCCTTGAAGCCATCAACCTGCCCAACGGGCAATTCATGGATGTGCCTTTCGGGTCGTTGGCGTTGGTTGCCGCCCAAACCAACAAACTTGGCTTTGACCATGAACCCGAAACACCGTTACGGGCGGGGGAACCGCTCTCCGTTTTACTCCACTGGCAAATCCGCGACCCACGCGCTGAATTGGCAACCCTTACCCTGCAATTACGGGATACCACAGGCACACCCCGCGCCGAATGGCAACTGACCCCCACTGATAACACCTATCCCCTTGACCAATGGCGCATAAACGATTTAATCCGTGACCCCCACACTTACTTCCTCCCCGGTGACATTTCCCCCGGCTCATATGAATTGGTTGTGACAAATGGAAATGATGTAGGGTTTATTGGAAATATTATGGTAATGGAATAGCAGGACGCAGGACACAATGAAGGCTCAATCTAAAGAATAGAGAAGTCAAAAGATGATTTTTGCGCCTCTGTGTCTCCGTTCCTCTGTGTTACGCCGTTTGCCGTTTCTGCGTCTTGCGTCCTGCTTTCCGCCGTTCTACGCCGCTTTGGGATTGACATCTTCCCAGTAGGCGCGGGTGGAGGTGCCACGTTTCAGACGGCGACCGGGTAAGGTGTCTATAAAAGCGGTATAAGGAATTTCCAGGACTTCGCAACAATAGCGACATCCGGTGCTATCCAACCAATCACGGGCATCATCCCCTTCCCACCCGCCGTTTTGGACATCCATTATCGCCTGCAAGATGGTAGCGGCAAGCAATGCTTTGGGTCCGCTACCTCGTATTTCAACACCAACTGTACGGGGACGACGTGTTTTTACCGCCATGAGCGACCTCCTATTTTATAATCTTATAAGTGTATATCGTAGGCTTTTACGTGTGCTTTATGCTGTGTACATCTGATTGGACAAGGTTTAATAACGATGTCATAATTGCAAGTAATTGGTATATACTTTAGGTTGTGATTCCTTATAGATACTTGTTCACACATTGAATAGATGTGTGTCCCTTTTTTTGTTAAACATTTCCGCTCTGTCTGTTTAGAGTAAATACAAAGGATAAGGTAGTAATGTCAGATTACGGACTTATCTCACAGGTAGTACATGCAACTGTACTTCCCGTTTTAGGGGTAGAGACAGAAACAGGTACTGTGGTCGCCGCCAACAACGCCGCTACCGTTGTTTTGGGCAATTCCAACTTATTACGACACACTATCTATACACTCTTTCCACAATGCCACCCCCCCCTGCGAAAGATGGTATCCATCATGCAGACAGAAGGGGTTTGTAAACTTCATACGAATGACCATTCAGGCGGCATCCTCACCCTGACGCTTTCGTTATTTGATGCTGACCCTACCTTTTTCCTCATGACGATTCAGACCACGCCCGAAACGAAAGCGTCACCCAATACCGGAAGCCTTGTTTCTAAAAGTGCATTTCCCCCGGTGGCACCGGATACAGCGTGGCAACTATTGCCCCCTCTAGACCAACTCCAACAATTATTAACGCAAGTGGTAACGGTCTGGCATATAGACGCAATCGCCATTTTGCTCTGTCATGCTCAACGTACTGTCCTCATTGCACAGGCGGGAAAGTCCCTGCCCTGGCGCGAGATTGACTTAAAGTTTTACGCACCACTTGAGCGTGCTTTGCAACGGGGCAGTTGCCCCCGGATTACGTTGGATAGCCATCGTCTACGCCTCGCCCCCCTCTTTGTTGAAAATAATGAAACGGCATGGGGCGCGATTGCGATGACCACCGCTCCCGCTACAGAAGCCCAAAGCGAAGCGGCAACCTTATCGCTGGCAAGCACCATCAGTGCGGTCCTGGCACATGCCCAGCAGAAGCACATCATTACGACCCAGAATCAACATCGCCATCGTGCCACCACACAACGGGACCACTTGTTGCGATATGCCCAACGGGGGGTGATCTTTATCAATCCTGCCGGGGAAATTGAAGTCATTAACGACCAAGCCTGTGACTTTTTGAATTGGAAACGGGAAGATGTATGGCAACGCCCATTGAAAAATTTACTTGGTACCCTGGGCAATCTCGGTACGAAACTCGGCAATGCGTTGCAGGGCGAGCCAAAGAGTCGGGTTGAGCTCTCGGGACGATTAGACCGCAGTCACCAACGGGGGCGCGACCTTGACTTGATTTTAGATTGTGTGGCTGATGAACCCGGCTCTTATTGGATATTGATTAGTGACCCGGCATCGCCTCTTATGAATGGCACCATACCGGACGAAACGACTCAAACGCTGGGGCGGTTACGGCAATTGAATGTCACCGTTCATGAGATGAAGACCCCGCTAACCGGGTTGGTCTGGCAATTGGAAGTGTTGGACGACATGATTAAAAAGAGTAACCTGCCACCCGAATCCCCCATTTTTAATACGCTCCATACGATCCGCCAAAAGGTAGAACAAGCCCTTGGCATCATGGATGATGTGAAGAATTGGGTCAGTAGCGGGCAAAAACCCAATTTTGAATTTTGCGATTTGAAAACGATTGCTGAAGATGCCATTCTTTCGGTAGAGGAAGCCCGACGTGGACGCTTGCACCGCCCGATTACGATTCGACGCGCCTTTGAAGCGTTGGTTCCGTTGGTGGAAGGGGATAGCCGCCGCCTTCATCAAATGCTAACCAACCTGATCAAAAATGCCGCCGAAGCCATTACCAAAGAAGGGGGCGAGGTAGAGGTGTTGATTCGCCCCCTGCGCCGCGACCAGCTGGCGACCTATCACTTATCTGCCGATAAAGCCAGAGTGTTGAATAACGGGGTGGAAGTACGGGTACGGGATAGTGGACAGGGAATGACGAAGGCGCAACTGCAACGGATTTTTGAGCCGGATGTATCCTTCAAGTTGGGGGGAAGCGGTATCGGGTTGTGGGTGGTTCGCACGATTGTGGAACAACATCACGGCGAAATCCTTGTGGATTCCGAGATTGGCTCCGGCACGACGTTTACGATTCTGCTTCCGCAACGGGTAGAAGGGCTGGCGGTGGGAGGATAATGGACAGTGAACAGTGGTAAGTGAACAGAAGTGACGACAGCAACGACAGGGTTGTAGGGGCATCGCTACGCGCATGTGCGTTGCACACAGGCATATCAGAAGTCGCCAAAATGAACCCGTTGACCCGCCCGTCGTGAACGGAAGTGACGACAGCAACAACAGTAAATGAAAAACCGGACTCGCCATCGGGTCCGGTTATTTTTATGGGAGTGTGGGGTTGTTTCAATCTTAAGGTTTAGGATTACCCCAACCAGGTAGAAAGCAAAAGGACATTCCCGATTCATAACGGCAGGTGGATGTACGCTTTATTCGGGAAATTCCGTCATTTCGACCACCCACCTCTACAGCAAAAGACCCGTTCACCGGGCTGAAGCCCCAAAACTCCACAGCAATTCACTGTCGTTCACTATCCACTTTCGTGAATGACCACAAAATCACCGCGTACCGGAACCGAAATGCTGTTGTCCGCCCATGTCACCCTATAAATAGCATCTACGGGGACGATGATTTCCCAGCCGTTGACCCCGATTTCCGGTTTGTTGCCACTGATGGTGCGGTATTGATTGCCCCAGGGGTCGGCAACCTGAACTGTGACTCCTTTGTGGCGCAAATTGCCCGCGACTGCCCGTACCCCGTGCCGTCGCTCAATCCGAATCGCCGATGCCGGAGGGGAAGGCGGCGCAGGCGAGGGCGGCGGAGCAGGAGTGGGAACGGGCGCGGGGCTTCCATCGGCAGGGAGACCCCGTTCGATAGAAATACCCGTGTAATAATGGCGCAAAATATCAGTATAACTTGCCCCCTGTCGCGCCATCTGCATGGCTCCGCGTTGGCACATACCAACCCCATGCCCGTATTGCTCTTGATTTTTTAAGGTACATGGCACAGCACGTAAATAAGAGAAGGCATTGCGCCAGACATCTTCGCTGTTTTTGGTGTTGCCATCGCAACAAGCGAAATAGAGCGCGTCAATAATACGCCCATCCACATATGCCACTACCCCCGCCGTTGCCGCCACTGCTTCGTCGGTACGCGGGTAGGTTTGGGGTCGCCAAACCTGGCAGTGGGTAGTGGTGCAAATATCGGCATCAGCGTTGCGGTGCTTGGGCGAACGCACCATACGGGCGGCATAACAACGCGCCGCTACTGCCTGCGCTTTAAGGGCTTCCAAAGGCGCACCCGCCCCGATTTCTGCCGGAACCACGCCCCGCAGATATTCCTCTAACGGCATGGTTTCGACCCTCCCGTCCTGATGGAGGACGCGGATCGAACGGGGAATGGTTTGATTCGTATTTTCTTTGGCAGGTTCGGCAATCCGAAGCGCATCCGCCAGATGGGTGGCGGTAACCCAGCCGTTTTCATGGAACCACCCCGCCTCCCCCAACGCAGGAAAGGTTGCCGTCAAGGGGGTAGAAGCCGTTGCCATGCTTTGCGCGATTGCCGTCACAGTTGCCGCCTGTTGGTCAGGGGTATCGGTCGGGGTCAACAGGGTTTGCACGGCGTAGACCTCTATCTTCCGCCCCAGCGTCTCTTCCGCAATTTGTTGTACCCATTGCCACCCGTAAAAACCATATTCATCTTCCATCCCGGCGCGGGGTTCCTCCCCCCATACGTTCATCCCTCCCTGCCCCCATCCCACCGGGTAGCCGTTT
>CBKYSX010000057.1:0-11523 GCA_966690745.1 uncultured Ardenticatenales bacterium | reverse complement strand
GAGTACGCAGTCGGGTTAAAAATAATTCCCTACTGGAATTATTTTTTCCCTTACCTGCGTAACTCCTGTACCATTCATTAAGAACATTCCAAAAAAAGCCACCCCTCTTCCCTATCGTTGTTTGGACTATTCCGCCAACGCTGAATTGTTATGGAAGTTCGTGCGACATCAGAGACAATTTCCGGAACCACCCCTCAACAACAATTCTTGCAACTCGCAAAAACCGGGTTGAGTTTTCTTGCCGCCGCCCTCAGCCTCATCTTTATTGTATGGGTCGTTTTTACGTTCGCGGAAGCGTCCCGTTCCCCCGAATGGCGTGAGTCTACTATTACCGGCAATTTGTTCGTCAATTTTACCTTGCCGCTCTTGATGGCAGGGTTATTTTGGGGAGTGGGGATGTGGGCATGGAGCATCCGCACCCAGCCTTTTGGTCCGATCTATTTTCTAACGATTGCCGCCACTCTTGCCGCCGGGGTTTTATCCGCCGTATCCCAGGAAATGGGCGGACCCTGGTTCGCGCTTTTCCAAATTTGGGTCGCGCCCGTATTTTTGCATATGCACCTGGAGCTCCTTGCGCCCTCGTTTCCCCGTTTCGGGCAATGGTTGCTCCGTGCCTTCTATTGTTTTGCCATTCTTTTAACAATTCCGCTTATCTTTGTGCCGGTTGCCGAATGGGAAACGGTAACATGGTTTCCACTCTGGCGGACCGCCTTGCGTTTGAACTTAGCGGCGGGCATTCTGACTACCCTTGTTTTGGTCGGCTATTATTACAGCACCAACGCCAATGCACTTCAACGGCGGTGGATTCGATTGTTATTTTGTGGGACCATCCTTGCGATTTCCCCCCTTTTATGTTTATCACTTCTGCCGGAATTGGTACGTGCGCCCTATAGTGTTCCCTATACATGGACCTTGCCTTTCCTCGTTTTAAACCCTTTAAGTTATGCGTATGTCATTGGAATGCGCCGCCAGCAGTTGCGGTACGAACTCTTTTTTCAACGATTTGCCAGCTATTACCTTGCCATTACATTGTTATTAAGTGCCTTTTTCCTCGCCCTTGCTTTCGTTCATCGGTTACTACCGGATGATTTAGAAACACGGAATCAATACGATTTGGCAGTAGGTATCGGGCTGATGATATTGTTTGTACCCTTGCTCCGTCAGGTACAGATTATTGTGCGGCGCATCTGGTACGGGCGCGAAATGACATCCCAAAAAATGGTGGTATGGGTATCAGAAGCCCTGTCGCGCACTTTAGATTGGTCATCGCTGGCGCGGCTTCTTTTAGAAGAATTGCCATCGGCGATGGTATTGCAACATTGCGCCGCCTATTCCGAAAAAGATTTGAACGGCTTTACCCTGTTGGGCGCAAGCGGGTCCCGCGCTACCGCCCCGTTGCCCGCCCGATTGCCCGCCAACAGCACCCTCATTAATTATCTCTTGCGCGAAAACCGCCCGGTTGCCCATGAAACCCTGCGGCAGGCACTGGCTGATGCCATGCTTAGTACGGACGAACAGGCACTCATTTATACCTATCCCCCCGCTTTCTGGTTGCCCCTGATGTCGCGGGAACAGATTCACGGAATCCTGATGTTGGGTCCGCGTCTCGGCGATGATTGGATTAGCGTTGAAGATGTTCACGTTTTGGAAACATTGGTGAACCAAACCGGGGTTGCCGTCCATAATGTACGCTTGATTGAAGAGGTACGGGCGGGGCGGCAAGAATTGGCGGACGCCCACCAACAATTGCTGATGGCGCGGGAACAGGAACGGCAATCCCTGGCGCGGGAACTGCATGATGATGCGGTACAACAATTGATTGGCATTGGCTATCAAATTCAACTGGCACAAAAATCACTCCACCAGACCACCCCTACCGAAGTGAAACCGGTCATTGAAGAATTAGGGGATATGAATGAAAATGTCATAGATGTTGTGCGAACTCTGCGCCTGTTGATTCGGGAATTACGTCCCACCGGGTTGGAACATATCGGCTTGATTCCTACCCTGCTGGCATACATCAAAAATCTTCAGAGCCAACATCCGTCAATTACAATACAATTAGAAGCCACCCCTCTACATAGCTATCTCTCGGAAGAGATTATCATGGGGCTGTTTCGGGTAACGCAGGAAGCCGTTCGCAATAGTATTCGCCATGCCAATCCTACCAAGATTGTGGTGAAGGTCGAACGAATCAACCATCACATCGAATTGGCAATTACCGATAATGGACGTGGTTTTGATGTACCGACTCCCCTGACACAACTCGCGCAAAAAAATCATTACGGGTTGGTAGGGCTTGCCGAGCGCATTGCTTTATTAGGGGGAGAGTATCAAATTGAATCGAAACGGGGGTATGGGACCACCATATCTGTCACCATCCCTCTTCGTGGAGAGCGCGGGCATGAACCGAAAGACGCGGGTTATAGTCGCGGATGATCACCCCCTGGTGCGTAAAGGTATTATTGCAACATTGGCGGGCGAAGCCGATTTAGATGTGATTGGCGAAGCTACCGATGGTTCCGGGGTACAGGCGTTAAGCAAAAGGTTGCAACCGGATGTGTTGTTGCTGGACTTGAATATGCCCGGACCCAGTGCCACGGAAACCATTGCTGTGATGCGGGAACATTGCCCGAACAGCCGTATCATTATCCTGACCGCCTTTGATGATTTGAGTTCGGTACGCCACATGATTTCCGCCGGCGTGATGGGCTATCTGCTCAAAGAAGAAGCCCTGTCGGTGGTGGTGCAAGCCATTCGTACTGTGATGCAGGGGGGCAAATGGTTCAGCGAACCGGTATTAATGAAATTGGTCAGCAAATCCCCCGAAGATTTGTTTGCCCTGAATCGCTATGTTGCCTTGAACGAACGGGAAATTAACCTGCTAAAGTTAATGGCACAGGGAAATAGTGATTACGAAATCGGGCAGATGTTGGGGCTGGCGGAACGTACCGTACGCCATTATCTACGTGCTATTTATGACAAGCTGGGGGTGCGTTCCCGCGTCGAAGCCGCCGTGCAAGCCGTCCGGTTGGGGTTATTGGATGATGAAACCGGGGAGGGGGAGAAATAACTCCGTCCGCCGCTTCTGTTGCATTACACGCGCAACTAACAATGAGCGGCTAACAACGATCACTATACACATTGAATAATGGCTTTATAGTTGGCTCTTTAATAGCCATGAATCTTAGTCTGTTACCCCTTCACGTAATTCAATTGTTCCGCAATTTTGCCCTCTTCAAAGCGGAAAATTGCCACGCCGCGTACATGTCCGGGCGTTCCATTCCCATCTACCCATTCATACCGCCAGCGCACCGTGCAATAGTCGTTGGCGGGAATGACATGTTCCATCGTTTCCCGCGTACTTTGATTATTATCAAATAGGTTCTGAAAGAACGCCCCCACCGCCGCTTGTCCGATAATCAGTTCCCCATCAGGCGGTGGGTAAGTATTCTCAAAAACGGTATTGGGTGTGGTAAGTGCCATCATCCCTGCCACATCGCCGCGATTGGTTGCGTCGAAATAGGCTTCCAGGGTGTTGAGATTGGTTTGTTCTACCGGGGTGGGCATGGTTGCCTCCGTGGCATAAATCTGTTCACATACGTATCCAAAACAGGAAGCATCGTTATTCACCCTCTATTGTATCAAGACATACTTCAAATGAATAGAGACAGAGAGAAATGAGAAACGGGAAAACGGCCAATATACTTCTCGTTTCTCATTTCTCCTTTCACACTTCTCGCTTCCCTGCTAAGCCGTGATAAAATGGAATTTATGCGACCACTCACCATTCATTCGACCAAATATGATGGTTCTTTACACAATTATCTACACGCCCATTTGCTGGAAGAAGGAGAATGGGGGTGGTTGACTTATTTGGGCATGTACCAAAAAGTGGAATCCTATCGGGGGATGTATATCACCCGCCACCATAATTTTCGCTGGCATTGGCGCGAAAGGTGGTGGGATGCCATGCTGATTTTCGACTCCCACGGACGCTGGCTAGAATGGTATTGCAATGTGGTGACACCCCCCAAAATGGACAACGGGGTGCTGACCTTCGTTGACCTAGACCTGGATATTGTCTGGCATCGTGAACGGGGGTTGTTGATTGCCGATGCCGACGAATTTGAAACCAACGCCGTGGCAATGGCGTATCCGCAAGAGCTGATTCAGAAGGCGTGGGAAACCGCACAAAACGTGAAGCAAAAAATTCTGAATCGGGAATGGCGGTTTGCCGAAGAACCTCAAACCCTACACTTTGATAAGGAGATTGCGCCGTGGCGCGACCTTTTGACCTGATTTCTTTCGACTTTGATGGGGTCATCCTACACAACACTTTTAATGATTATTACTTAAATGTGTTACGGGAGATGAACATTACATGGGACCCGGTGAACGAGCTGACCCTCTTTCGCTTTTTCCACGATTACTGGGCGAGCGATTTGAGCCGCGAAGAAGCCGCCATCTACACGCGCGATGATTTTTGGAAGGTGGTCAATCGCCGCTTTCTGGACAAATTGGGGGTTCCCGATAGTGATGCCACCGACACGCTCTTACTGCGTTTGGTGCAGGCATTCGGGCAATCCACCCAATTCGTAGACTATTACAAAGAAACGGTGCTGGAAAACGTTTTGGAAGGGTTGCACAGCGCGGGGTATCGGGTGGTGATGATTACCAATCGGGGCGACTCGGTGAACGAGTTGTTGGAAGAATGGGAGTTACGCCACTATTTTGAAATGGTCGTTGACCGCGATACGGCAGGCATCCCCAAACCCTACCCCGCCCCCTTCCTGCATGTGAATACCACCCTGGACATCGCGCCCCACCGTTCCCTGCATATCGGTGACAGCCCCTATTCAGATGTACAAGGGGCGCAAAATGCGGGGTGGACTCCATTGCTGATTGACCCCGACAACCTCTTTCCGGATTGGGAAGTCGCCAAAATCCGAACTTTGGGAGAATTACCCCTCTTTTTAGAAGATACAGCTTCGTTTACATCGAATACAAACCTTCAACCTTAACGTTGAAACCTTACGCAGATAAGGTATAACTGTAGGGGCGTACCCTTGTGGTCGCCCTCGTCGTCAGATTAGCTTGTCAGCCTAGGGTTTCAACCCCATATCAATTTTGGATTCGGGTATTGAAATGCGCGGAGCGACGATAGAAAAGCCGCTCCGTATCATGACCTATAATATTTTCAAAGGGGCGGTAGGACGGGAAGAAGCCCTGGCGGGGGTGGTGGAAAGCGTTGCGCCGGATGTTCTCTTTCTACAGGAAGTCGGCAGTGAGGCAACTATCCAAACGCTGGCACAACGATTTGAATACCGCTATTGCTTTGCCGGAAGTTTTTACGGACCCAAAAATCTGGCATTGTTGAGCCGCTATTCTTTTATAGCGACCGAAACCCACACTACCTTTCCCCTCTTTCACCCCCTCATCCTTGCGACCATGGCGCTACCTTCTGGCGCACAGGTGAACCTGTATGGTGTCCATATCGGCGTTTTGTACGATTGGTGGCGCACCGTCGAACTCAGAACAGTTTTGCGGCTAATACAGCTGTGGGAACAAAGCCACCCCTCTCCTTATGCTCTGATTGCGGGCGATTTCAACGCAATTCTCCCCGGTGATTCCCTTAATTTGCGAATCGGGACTCGCTTACATCGCGTCATTCTCTTTTTACAGTACCGGTTCGCCACCCGCCTTGCCCCGCGTCTGTTGGCACGGCAGGGGTGGATGGATGGCTACCGTCATTGCCACCCCACCGCCGATGGCTTTTCTTTCCCCGTAACTGCCCCCGCAGTGCGGCTTGACCACATCTATGTCACCCCCGCTTTTGCGCCCCGCTTACAGAAGTGCGAGGTCGTCACTTCCCCGCCGGAAACTCGTACCGTTTCCGACCATTTCCCTTTGATGGCGGATTTTGAATTGGGATAATTGTTTGGCTATCAACTTACATTCCTAACGGCGGGCGGGTCAACGGGTTCATTTTGGAAGGTAGGGGTTCGACTGACCCGCCCCTACTTACCCCACTTCCCGTATTTAATTGCCTCAGCCTTTAGGTTGGTGAAACAAAAAAGCGGAAGCGACAGATCATGTCGTTCCCGCTTTCTGCGTCCTGCTTTCCGCGTCTCGTTGTTACTCGAACGCACTAATTCCCGTCAAATGCCGCCCGATAATCAATTGTTGGATCTGGCTTGTCCCTTCATAAAGGGAGCCGACGCGGGCATCGCGCCACAGCCGTTCGGGGGAATATTCGTTGCTATATCCATACCCCCCGTGAATCTGAATCGCCATATCGGCGGCTTTTTTAGCGACTTCCGTCGCATAATATTTGGCAACCGATACCGGAATGGTGCTGACCTGCTTCATATCTTTCGTCCACGCCGCTTTGTAAACCAACATCCGCGCCGCTTCCGTTTCCACATACATATCCGCCAATATTCCCTGTACCAATTGGTAATTGGCAATCGGCTTGTCGAAGGTATGCCGTTCCTGCGCGTATTTCACGCTGACATCTACCGCATGTTGGGCAATCCCGACGCACCCGGAAGCCACACCCATACGCCCGTTGTCCAACGCGCTCATCGCAATTTTAAAGCCCTGACCGATTTCACCCAGCCGTTCGCTGTCTTTCACACGCATATCGGTGAAGAAGAGTTCGCCGGTATTGCTGGCTTTTAAGCCCAGTTTGCCGTGCATGGTGCGGGCTTCAAACCCGGGACGGTCCGTGGTAATCAGGAAGGCAACCATTCCTCTGTGGCGCGAACCGGGGTCAGTCTGGGCAAAAACAATCGCGGCTTCCGCCCATTCGCCATTGCTAATCCAAACCTTTTGCCCGTTCAGCACCCATTCATCGCCATCTTTGCGGGCGATGGTTTGCTGGTTGCTGGCATCCGACCCGGCATTGGGTTCGGTTAAACCGAAACAGCCAATCCATTCGCCGGAACAAAGTTTGGGGAGAAATTTCTGCTTTTGTTCTTCAGTACCCCAATTCAGAATCGTTAATTCGACAAGGCTCATCTGAACACTAAGCGTGGTGCGAACGGAGCTGTCGGCGTAGCCGATTTCTTCAAAGGCAAGTGCCTCTGACAGATAATCCATCCCTGCGCCGCCATATTGTTCGGGGATGGGAACCCCCAGCAAGCCCAATTTGCCCATTTCGGTGAGCAATTCGCGGGGAAACTTTCCGGCAATGTCCCATTCACGGGAATAGGGTAAAATCTGTTCACGCGAGAAATCGCGGGCAAGCTGTTGCACCGCTTTTTGCTCGTCGGTCAATCCGAAAAACATGGTATATCTCTCCTTTGAGCAAGAACGTCGAGGTCTGTGAATTATATCACTTTTACAATGGGAGAGTAATTGCCTATCCAATGATTTAACGAAGAGGCGACCTTATGCCAACGACTGCCCTGATTGTCCTTGATGGATGGGGCATTGCCCCACCAAATGTAGGAAATGCTGTTTATCTTGCCAAAACCCCCGTTTTTGACCGTATCTGGGACACCTACCCCCACACCAAATTAGAAGCCTCCGGGCGTGCCGTCGGCTTACCGGTCGGGCAAATCGGAAACAGCGAGGTCGGACATTTGAACCTCGGTGCGGGGCGCGTGGTTCAACAAAAACAAACCTTTATCACCGCCCTGATTGAATCGGGCGAGTTTTTTGAGAATGTAGTGCTACGGGATGCCTTTGCGGTGATGGATCAAGGCGTGACCCTCCACATGATGGGGTTGGTGAGCGACGGCGGGGTGCATAGCGATTGGGACCATCTGATGGCGTTGCTGGATATGAGCCAGCAATACGCCACCCCCAATATTGCCCTGCACATTTTCACCGATGGGCGCGATGTCGGACCGACCACCGGCTTAAATTTTATGCTTCAATTGGAAGCAAAAGTGGCAGGCTTGCGCGGGGTGAAACTGGCTTCGGTCAGTGGTCGCTACTACGCCATGGATCGGGATAAGCGGTGGGAACGGGTGGAAAAGGCATACAATGCGGTGGTCTGTGGCACGGCAGATTATTACGCACCCTCGGCGGTGGCGGCAGTACAGGCGGCATACGAACGGGGCGAAACCGATGAGTTTATCAAACCTACGGTATTGGTGGATGCCAATAATAAACCGGTTGCACCCATTCAAGATGGGGCGGGGATTTTCTGGTTCAATTTCCGCGCCGACCGCACCCGCCAACTGTCCTATGCCTTGCTGAACGCCGATTTTACAGGGTTCGTCCGATGCCGCGTTCTGAACCATCTCACCTATGCCTCCATGATGCACTATGCCGATGATATTGTGCGCCCCTATGCGTTTGAATTGCCAACCCTGACCAATGTATTGGCGGAAGTGTTGGCGGGGCTGGGCAAAAGCCAATATCACAGTGCTGAAACGGAAAAATACCCCCATGTTACCTTCTTCTTCAACGCGCAACGGGAAGAACCCTACCCCGGCGAGAGCCGCCATCTTGTCCCCTCCCCCAAAGTCGCTACCTACGATTTACAGCCGGAAATGAGCGCGCCCAAGTTAGCGGCGGCAACCGTGCGGCGCATATTGTCGGCGGATGATGATTTTATGCTGGTGAATTTTGCTAACCCGGACATGGTGGGGCATACCGGAGTGCGGGCGGCGGCGATTACGGCATGTGAAACAGTGGACGAAGGGCTGGGCATGATTCTGAAGGCATTGCGTTCTAAAGGCGGACGTGCCATTGTGGTTGCCGACCATGGCAACGCCGAAGTGATGATTGATGCCAACGGCGGACCCCATACCGCCCACACCACCAATCTGGTACCCTGCATTCTGGTAGATGACAACTATGAAGGCACTTTGCGTGGGGGCGGCAAGCTGGGGGATGTTGCGCCCACCATTCTGGATTTGATGGGCATCGAAAAGCCGGTTGAAATGACGGGGGAATCGTTGTTAGAACGGTAACGGCAAGATGCAGAAAGCAGGACGCAGAAAGCAGAAATGACATACGACGAACATTTTTTTTGTAGGGGCGGGTCAAGGAATTGGGAGCGTTCCAAAATGAACCACTTGACCCGCCCGCCGTTCTTTACAGTTAGCCTCTTACAACTCTTTGACGGGTGTTCACGTATAGACCATTACAGAAAATCTAAATCAACACTATTGCAGAACATAGTCCTCACACCTCTGTGACCTTTGTGTTCTCTGTGGTTCAAAAACAGGAGTCTACCGTGCCAACCCGTTCACTGGATTTTGGAAAATCGCTCACCTATATGTTTGAAGAACCCGAATGGGGCAAAAAGTTCCTCATCGGGGTCGGTTTAATTCTGCTGGCATTTCCGCTTGTTTTTCTAGGGGTGATTCCCGCCCTGATTCCGGCATTCATTGTTACCGGGTATTCGATGGAAATCAGCCGCCGCTATGCTCAAAATCAGACAGTGGTTCTGCCCGAATGGAGCGACTGGGGCAAATTCCTGAAAGAGGGGGCGTTGTTCGCGCTGGCGGGAATCGTTTACGCCTTACCACTCATCATTCCGATTATCTGCCTTGCCGCCAGTATCATTGCCACCGCCGACGCAAGTGGCGAGGTCGGCGGAATTGTCGCGCTCATCACCTTCGCCTTCGTCTGTGTTACAATGCTCTATATTATCCCGCTTTATATCTTCTTGTATGGCGGATTGATCGAGTACCTGCGAACGGGCGAATTTAGTGCCTTCTTCCGCTTCCGCAATATGAGTGCGTTAAAATCTGCACAAGATGGGAACCCGCGCAAACATTTCGCCCTTGTTTTGCTCATGATTCTGATTCCCCTGGGCATGGCAGGGGGCGCAATTCCGTTCCTTGGCACGATCTGGGCATTGTATGTGCAGGGGCATTTGCTGGGGCAAATTCTGCATGAAACCGGCTATGAGCTATCGGCATCCCCCCCGCCGGGCATGGTCAGCATGTCGTAATCACACCATAGGGAGGTTCTATGGAAAGCATTCTTTCTTTCTTCACCGCCTTCGGGCTATCCTCATCGGCAGGGCTAAATGCCTATATCCCCCTGCTGATTACGGGATTGGTTGCCCGCTATACGGACCTGATTACCCTGTCCCGCCCCTTTGATACGCTGGAAAATCCCTACGTGCTCATCACACTGGGGATTTTGCTGATTATCGAAATGGGGGTGGATAAAGTCCCGGCACTGGACACGCTCAATGATGTGATTCATACGGTAGTACGTCCGGCGGCAGGCGCAGTGCTGTTCGCCGCGCAAGCCGGGGTGATCGGGCAGATGGATGTCACGCTGGCGGCAGTGCTGGGCTTGCTGGCGGCGGGAACGATTCACGCCACCAAAGCCTCTGTGCGCCCGATGGTCACAGCCACCACCGGCGGCATGGGCAACTGGGTCGTTTCGGCGGTCGAAGATGTGGTGTCGCTCACGGCTTCCCTACTGGCAATCTTCGTTCCTGTGATTATGGGAATCCTCCTGATAATCACACTGTTGTTTGTGATACGTTGGTGGTGGGGGCGGCGCAACCGGGTGAGGGTCCCATCGTCATAGCACTATCTCAGACTATTACCTTAAACGTAAGGAATGGGAGGCATAGTTTTTTAACAGCTATGCCTCTCTTATTTTACCTTTCTATATAGTGATTTATAGCAATGAATAGCAGGTACTCCCAACCTATCAATTAGGACAATTTATTAGAAAGAGTTAAGATACAGGCTGACAAAGTTAATTCCAACCCCCATTGGAGATGAATATAGTGGTGAACTATATCGGAACAGGGCGAAATAGTTCTGGAGACATCTATCTGGATGCATATTCCAAGGAGGTTAATATGTTTGTTTGGGGTACACGCGGAAATCAATGGACTGTAACGCATCAGGGTCAACAAAAAACACTTGTACTTCGATATTCCTATTTTTCAATAATAATAGCCTTTTCTATTGCCTGGGGGGAACAATGGTTTCTGTTGTCGGACAAACGTTCCGAGGATGTGCGCCTTACCAAAGAACAGGTAGCCATGATTTTTCAGCCTGAAAAACCGCCGGGAATTCACCCGTGGGAAAAATATAGTCTTCCGGCTCTTATTGTTATCTTTATGGTCATCGGGGCTTTAGGTAATATATAAGGATACTGTGGTCATCCGGAGTAATTTTGATCTTATTATTTCGAGAGGGGTTTCTAAAAGGCTTCCGGAAAGAAAGATAAAATAGTGATAAAAAAAGAGGATGGGCAATCACCCATCCTCTTTTTATATATATTACCGATTACCGGACACTCGCCGGGTCCCTCAAATTCTCAAGGTCTACCACTGCCACTGAGGTAATAAGGGTACGTTCAAAGGAAGTGCCATCGGCGGCGGTTCCCGTTACGGTGACGTCAAGGTTGTAGATACCATCGGCGGCGGGCAGGGGCAACGCCGCCTGCAAGCCACTTGCCTCCACCACTACATTCTGATTGTTGTCGCGCAGGGTAGCAATCGCCACCACATTTTGTACCCGCCCCGCGACTACGACCCGCAATGGCAACGCTTCGCCGGGTTGGTAAACGGTTCGCAAGTCATTG